>JAJKIL010000276.1 GCA_021154515.1 Niastella sp.
AAATTCAGTACCTGGTTGTATACTATTGTCACCACCACCTGCATCACTTTTTTACGTAAGAAAAAAGTAGTCATCCACTCGCTGGATACCGAGCAGGTATTTGACCTGGCCGACAATCAGAATTCAGCTTTTAAGGCGAACCAGGTAGAACAAAAATCGAAAGTGCAGGTAATTAATGAAGCATTGCGATTATTGAGCATCGATGACGCCCGCATTATTACTTTGTTTTACCAGGCCGAACAAAGCCTGGAAGAAATTGGTCGCATTCTGGGTGTTGAGCCCAATACCGCCAAAGTAAAACTGCACCGGGCCCGGCAACGGTTGAAAGAAAAAATGGAGAAACACTTTAGTGAGGTAGTTGAAGAGTTGAAAAGTTGACCAGTTTGTTAATCTTTAAAAGTAAAACAATGAGCAAGCAACAAAATATAGAAGATCGTTTGTGGGAGTACCTCGATGGCGCAGGCAGCGCTGATGATCGCTTGTTTATTGAACAACTCATTGCTTCCAACACGGAATGGAAAGCCAAATACCAGGAATTGCTGGAGCTGCAGGACCTGCTGAGCCATCGCCTGGAACTGGATGAACCCTCCATGCGATTTACCCAGAACATTATGGAAGCCATCAGCAAACATCATATCGCTCCTGCCGCCAAATCATACATCAATAAACGGATCGTTTGGGGTATTGCCGGCTTTTTCACTTGCACTATTCTGGGATTCCTGATAGCATTTTTCGCTCAGATACATTGGTCTGCCGGAAGCACCCCTGATAGTTCATTCATCAATAAGATCAACCTCGATAAAGTTGATAACAGTAAATTCTTCAGTAGTACCTATGCAACTATTTTTATGATGGTGAATGTGGTATTGGGGCTGGTTGCGTTGGATATGTATTTGAGAAGGCAGAAGGCAGAAGGCAAAAGGCAGAGATGAAAGCCACAAGCCACAGGCTACAAGAAAATACAGTTTAAAGCTTTAAGCAAAAAGCGCACTCCGATAACCGGAGTGCGCTTTTATTATATATTTACTTGTTAACTTGTCAACGTGCGAACCTGTCAACTTTATCAACCTTATCAAGTCCCTGGTCAACTCGTCAACTGATCAACTGGTCAACTACAGCAACTAATCATTGAATTTCTTCTTCAACTCCGCCAGCTTGGCCTGGAACGGATTCAGCGGCTCCTGTTTCTTCGGCTGACCTTTACCACCGCCAGCAGCAGGTTTGCGATCACTGCCACTGCTACGTCTTTCACCACCGCCACCACTACTTTTTTGCTGATCTTTCATGGTAAGCGAAATACGCTTACGGGGCACATCCACTTCAGAAACAGTAACCATTACTTTCTGGTTCAGTTTCACTACTTCAGTGGGGTCAGAAACGTAGGTATTGCTCAGTTGAGAAATATGCACCAGGCCATCCTGTTTAACGCCAATGTCAACAAACACTCCAAAGTTGGTGATGTTGGTGACGATGCCCGGAACCGTCATCCCTGGTTTTACATCTTCAATGGCTTTAATGGTATCATCAAAGCGGAATTCTTCGATCTGGGCGCGCGGGTCACGACCAGGCTTTTCCAACTCTTTTAAGATATCATCGATGGTATATTCACCAATGCTTTCAGTGATGTATTGTTTCTTGTTGATCTTTTTGCGCAGCTCGCCTTTTTTGATCAGGTCTTCGAGTGAAGCCTGTAGATCTTTAGCCATGCTTTCTACCACATGATAGCTCTCCGGGTGAACGGATGAATTATCGAGTGGGTTCTCAGCGCCGGGAATGCGTAAAAAACCCGCGCACTGCTCAAATGATTTGGGTCCCATCATCGGCACCTTCTTCAATTCTTCACGGGTTTTGAAAGGCCCGTTCTTGGCGCGGTACTCAACAATATTTTTAGCCAGTGTATTACTTAAACCTGATACATATACCAGCAGGTGTTTGGATGCCGTATTCACATCAACACCCACAAAGTTCACCGCACTCTCTACTACCCTGTCCAACGCTTCTTTCAGTCGGGTTTGGTTAACATCGTGTTGGTACTGACCTACACCAATTGATTTGGGGTCGATCTTTACCAGTTCGCTCAGCGGATCGAGCAAACGACGGCCAATACTTACAGCGCCACGTACGGTTATATCCTGATCGGGGAATTCTTCCCGTGCTACTTCAGAGGCAGAATAAATGGAAGCGCCGCTTTCATTTACCTGGAACACACTTACCGGTTTGCCAAAATCAATGCTGCGTACCAGTTGTTCGGTTTCACGGCCGGCGGTACCATTACCAATACCGATCGCATCAATCTCATATTTATCAACCAGGAATTTTAATTCAGATACACTTCCCTGCCAGTCGTTTTGCGGCGGGTGTGGGTAGATGGCAGTGTTGTACACCAGGTTGCCCTGTGCATCCAGGCAAACCAGTTTGCAACCGGTACGGAAACCGGGGTCCAACGCCAGCACCTTTTTTGAACCTAATGGGGAAGCCAGCAACAGTTGACGCAGGTTCTCGGCAAATACATTAATAGCTTCTTCATCGGCCTTGTTCTTGCTGGCTAGGCGGAACTCATTTTCAATAGAAGGTTTCAGCAAACGGTCGAATGAATCGTCGATCGCTTTCTTTACTTCTGAAGCAAATGGGCAGTTACTTTTTATGAATGTTCTGTTGAGGTCATCAACAGCAGTTTGTTTGTCGATATTGATGTCCATCACCAGGTAACCTTCTTTCTCGGCCCGGCGTATGGCCAGGATGCGGTGTGAAGGACTGTC
Source organism: Niastella sp. (assembly GCA_021154515.1). Classification (GTDB taxonomy): domain Bacteria; phylum Bacteroidota; class Bacteroidia; order Chitinophagales; family Chitinophagaceae; genus Niastella. Next base: position 2,760 of record JAJKIL010000276.1, read on the forward strand.
GGCCAGATTTTCGTTGAACTCAAAGTAATCACGGTATTTCTGCGCTTCTTCTTCCTCTTTTTTGCTGGTGAGTACTTTCGCGGACAGCTTGGCTGTTTCGGTAAACTCCTGGCGAACTTTATTACGCGCCTGTTCGTTTTCACTTACCCACTCTGCAATGATATCGCGGGCGCCCTGCATTGCTTCCTTGATATCTTTCACCTGCTCGTTAATGAATTTGGCGGCTACTTCATCCATATTCTCAGCACCCTGTTCAAACACCAGTTTCGCCAATGGCTCCAGTCCTTTTTCAATAGCCTGGGTAGCCCTTGTTTTGCGTTTGGGTTTGTAAGGCAGATATATATCTTCCAACTCGGTAGCATCGTAACAATTTTCAATCCGATCTTTTAACTCGGGCGTTAATTTGCCCAGGCCTTCGATCGTTTTTACAACCGTTTCTTTGCGTTTATCCAGTTCAGAAAAATAAGCGATCTGTTCAACCACCTGGCCAATGCCCACCTCATCCATGTTGTTGGTCGCTTCCTTACGGTAACGCGCCATAAATGGAATGGTTGCTCCCTCGCTTTGCAAGTCATGAATATTCGTGATCTGCTTAATGCTGAATGATAATTTTTCAGCGATCTTCTGAATGTACTTTACTTCCATCTATTGAGAATTTGCAGTTTTTTTAATGTCTTACCGGTTCAACCTAAAAATCGGTATAAGGGGTCGCAAATGTAAGGTATGCTAACAAAGAAAAAACTTGTTTTTACTAACAACATTTTTCCTTAAAAAACGTACCAGATTTTTAATTGGACTGCCCAAATTTATGATTTAAAATGGCAATGCTTATAAGTATTTGAGGGGGGAAGTAAGTGCTTTAGCCAAAAACTCATTCACTACATCGGGCTTCGTAACCACCATAACATGCCCTTGTTTTGGAATAGTCAATGTTGGATTTGTAAATCGTACAGGTAATATTTCATCGCTTTTACCATGTATATGCCATAATGGTTGTGGCACCTCATCGTTTTGCCAGTTCAGGATAGCATCAACGCTCCAGCGAATTAGATCCGAATCACTTTCGTTAATAAGTTCTAACAACATTAATTTATCTGCCTGTTTTTCCCGGGTGAAGAGCCGTTTGGTAGCGGCCGTTGATTTTAACAGCGATACGGGCACTATTTTATGTAGCCCCATTTTACCAACCATTTTGAAATAGCCTGGTAACTCTTTTGATACCGGTATACTTGAGATAAGAATGGTAACTGAAGGTTTATGTACTTTCGCTATTTCAATAGCCAGCATACCGCCAAATGATAACCCTACCAGGGCAAAAGGTTCCTCTTTGTTGATTGCTGAAGCCAGGCGCAATGCATAAGAAGGAAGGGTATCATCTTTATCAGGTGTTATCCAATCTAAATAAACTGCCTCACAACCTTCTGGCAATTGAATATATTTAAATACCCGTTTATCGGCTGCCAGCCCGGCAATAAAATACACTTTCATAGCAGGAATCTCCTATGCAAATTTACCGCTGAGTGCGGTTAAAAAGTTGACAAGTTGAAAAGTTAACAAGTTAATAAACCCCGATACCCGGGAAGCGATCTCAACGTTAACCTCGTAACTGGTTAACTCCACAACAGTTACAACTACCACAAAAACAGCTGCTAGCCATTAAAAACCTACCTTTGTGACGAACTAACAAAAACTACATGGATATTAAAAATAATATTCTCGAAACGATTGGAAATACGCCACTTATCAAGCTCAACAAGATCACTAAACAACTCCCGGCCACCGTTGTAGCCAAAGTAGATTATTTTAATCCCGGCAACTCCATCAAAGACCGCATGGCAGTTAAAATGATCGAGGTGGCCGAAAAGGAAGGCAAATTAAAACCCGGTGGAACTATTATTGAATGTACCAGCGGTAATACCGGCATGGGTCTGGCTCTGGCAGCCTGTGTAAAAGGATACAAATGTATTTTTACCACTACCGATAAGCAATCAAAAGAAAAAGTAGACATCTTAAAAGCTGTAGGCGCCGAAGTAATTGTTTGTCCTACCAATGTGGAACCAGATGACCCGCGCAGTTACTACTCCGTAGCCCGCCGACTGGCTAAAGAAATTCCCAATTCATTCCATTGTAATCAATACGATAACCTGGCCAACCGGCTGGCCCATTATGAAACCACAGGCCCCGAGATCTGGAAACAAACCGATGGCAAAATAACCCACCTGGTTTGTACAGCCGGCACGGGTGGTACGGTAACAGGTACGGCCATGTACCTGAAAGAAAAAAATCCTGCTATTAAGATCTGGGCCATCGATGTGTACGGCTCCCTGCTCACCAAATTTTTTCGCACAGGCGAAGTGGATATGAGTGAAGTACACCCCTATATTTCAGAAGGTTTTGGGGAAGATTTTGTGCCCGAAAATTATGACATGAGCGTCATCGATTATTTTGAACAGGTTACCGACCGCGATGGTGCTATTATGGCCCGCCGCCTGGCTAAAGACGAAGGTCTCTTTTGCGGATACAGTGCCGGCAGTTGCCTGCAGGGGCTTATGCAAATAGCCGCCAGCCAGCCTTTGAAAAAAGACGACCTGGTGGTTTGTATCTTCCACGATCATGGCAGCCGCTATGTAGCCAAAATTTACAACGACCAGTGGATGATGGAACGTGGCTTTATGGAGGTAAAAACTTGTAAGGATATCATCAACGGACGCGCTGCCAAACAAAAGCTTGTAACTATTGAACCCGCTCATACCGTAGCCCAGGCAGTTGACCTCATGCGCAAATACGACATTGAACACATCCCGGTTATCAATGGCAGCGGACCAGTAGGCGCCATCAGTGAAAGTGGATTATTCCAGAAAATATTTTCCAACCCCGATATTAAAAACGCCACCATTGAAACGGTGATGGAACCCGCCTTCCCGATTGTTGATTTTAATACCCCCATTGAAAAGTTGCGCACGCTAATTAATAAGGACAATGGAGCAGTATTAAGTAAAGATGAATTAGGAAACTATCATATAGTTACAAAATACGATGTGATATTGGCGTTAGGTAGTTAGTTGAAAGAGTTGACGGAGTTAACAAGTTAATACAATATAAAAGTCCGCTCCGGTAACCGGGGTGGGCTTTTTCGTGAATCGGCAATCGTGAATGGCTCGCCAGATCTGAAATTAATTACGACCTTGCATCGCCGGCATTTTTTCTGCCCTCTGCCCTCTGCCCTAATAAAAAACAAAGCGCCCCGCATTTAGCAGAGCGCTTTTGTGAAATCTTGTTCAGGTACTTGGGACGGTTTTACTAAGGACTGGTTTGCTGATAGAGATTTCTGGTTCTCACGATATTGGATACGGGGTACGGATCAAAAACCAAAAAAACTATAATAAACAAGTAAAGGGTTTAGGGGCTCTTTCTATGGTTTCAGGAGTAAGGTCGTTCGTGTAAATCCGGTACAGAACTTTTAAAGGGTATGTCAACATCGTATTGACAGTACAAAGATGATGATGTTTTTGCGACGGTTGAAGTCTATTCGATCAATGGCTATCGTTGCTCGTTTAATGTGTGGAAAAGTCAGATTAAGCTCGTTCAATCGCCTGAAACCGTTACTGGAAGGGCGTTTCAGGCATATACTTTTATTAAATCTTTGATCTGGATCAAGAGAAAGTAAATTGTACTAACTACTCTTTCGTAACACTACCATACCACTAAAGAAATACTACGCATAACAGTGCTGGATAGCTACTATTTTTGCAGTAAATACCGAACAATTTTAATCGAGTTTTTTTGCTCTTGTTAACATTTGTATCTGCATTACCTTTGTTACAGAAGTTGATTGATTACAAATCAATCTATTCCAATATCCAGGAAAAACTGTACGTGTTCAATATCCAGGAAAAATCAAGAAAAATCCGGTATCAGTCAACTTCATTTTTTAATAATCCGATATCATTTATAAAAGCCATTATCCAGATCCAATGTCCGTGACAAAACGAATATCCCTGTGAAAACCAACGGATATCCTAATGAATAACCAAGTAAATTAAAATCCAACGTCCGTAAGACCAAGGTAGTTCCAATTCCTGTGTGTTAAAAACCGTCTGCTTAACTCCAATAACCCCTCCTGCTAAAACCCGACAATGCTTTTAGCAGGAGGAGCAGCGGTCCCTTGAAAAGGCACAAACTCCAGGCAACAAGGCACAAGCCTTCTATTCAAACATCTTCACTAATAGCTATCTTTCTAAGTTTCTGATCTTGGGCATCCCTTCTTAAGCCTATGCTTCTATTCCTGTACCTTTGCTACTTTCAACGAATCCCAGTTCATCCCATTCATCCCAAAAATCCCAGTCTATGACAGATCAAATGGGCCGGACGGTGGAGTTGCCTGCTTCACCCCGCAGAATTGTATCGCTGGTTCCTTCCATAACTGAATTACTATCTGCTTTACAGCTCGATGAGCAGGTGACCGGTATCACCAAATTCTGTATTCATCCCAACAACTGGTTCCGGGAAAAAACACGCGTGGGTGGCACCAAGGCCATCAAGGCCAGTGTGATTCATGAATTACAACCCGATTTGATTATAGCCAATAAAGAAGAGAATGTAAAAGAGCAGATAGAAGAACTGGCACAACACTACCCCGTATGGGTAACTGATGTAAACAACCTGGCCGATGCCCTGGAAATGATTGAACAAATAGGCGCCATCACCAGCACGCAGCCGGAAGCCACCCGTTTAATCAGTCAGATCAATGCGGCCTTTTCTGCCCTGCAAAATAAAGCCCAACAACTAAAAACCGGGTACCTCATCTGGCGCAACCCCTACATGACCATTGGTAACGACACCTTCATTCATGATATGCTTGGCCGCTGTGGGTTTAAAAACATTTTTGACAATACCACCCGGTACCCGGTCATCGATACTTGGCAACTGGCCCAATGTGATTTATTGTTACTCTCTTCAGAGCCCTACCCTTTTCAACAAAAACATATTGATGAACTGCAGGCTGAATTACCCAATACCCGCATTATCCTGGTTGATGGGGAAATGTTCAGCTGGTACGGAAGCCGGTTATTACAGGCGCCCGCCTACTTTACCAACTTATTACGGCAGTTATAGTAACTTTGGCGTATATGAATCCGATGATTGACAACATTGATATGAACGAGCCCAATAAGCCGTCCCGCAAAAAACCAATGTTCCCGGTGCATGACCGCCTGCGTGGGTATTTGAAAAATCATGGTCGTGAAGTAAAGCTGCCGGTATCATATAACGATCTGCTTCGCATCACTTATTCCCTTCCCCTGAAAGATAAAAAAGGCAACGATACCTATTGGGAAACGGTGGTGTATGATATGCGCGACTGGGAATACATTCGCAATGGACTGGTGCAGATGTATGCCTTCCTGAAAACGGAAGGTGATCTTACTTTTACCAGTCACCTCGATGTAGCGCGTATTGACTATTGCAGCTTTGGCAACTCCAATCCCTTTCGCATCCGCATCGTAAACAAGTATAATGATAACTACGATCACTACTATATTAAAATAGCCGATGCCTCGCGCATCTACGGGCTGGAGCTGGAACATATTCTTTCACCCAACCGCATTACCTATCTCACCAATCAAAACACATTGGTTGAAGAACATATACCCGGCATTCCCGGAGATGTATTTATTGACGAACACCTGAGCGATCCTCATACCAACAAGATCAGGCTGGCCAAGGAATTTGTAAAATTCAACGAGCGGTGTTTTGTACGGTTACTGGGCGATATGCGTTCCTACAATTTTGTGGTTGACATTACGCCCGATATTGAAGACTATCAATACCGCATCAGGGCTATCGACTTTGATCAGCAATCGTATGAGGGGCGCAAGAATTTATACATGCCGCAATTCTTTAAAGAGAATTACACCCTGGTCGATCTCTGCGCCAAGTTGCTTAATAAAGAAAGTATTCACCAGTATCAAACAGAAGAACGCACCATGATGGCCTTTCGCGTAGCTTCTTCCCGGTTCCGATTAATGGAATTATTGAACATTATGTCAAAGGACCATATTTCTGTTCCTGCAAAACTGCACCAGTTGCGGACAGAGCTGGGGGATTATTTTCACAACCCGCAATTTTATAAATGTTCCTCTATGGGGCAACTGGTAAAACGACAGTTAAAACAAACCCTGCAGAAGAACCTAAAATTGATCCAGAAGAACCTGGGCAAGATCGGGGATTAGCTAATACAACCACCCAACCAACCATGCAATTCACCATAACCGGTTATTCAACGGCCTTATTTTCTACCTGGTATTTCATTGATGAGCTTCGCCTGTTGTTCGATGCGGGCGATGGGCTTATGGCAAGCCTGTTGCAGAAAAGCAGGAAAGTAGAACATGTATTTATTTCCCATGCCGACCGCGATCATGTAACCGGCTTGCTGCAGTTCAATCAATTGAATTCACGACCCGGTTTTCCTGTCATCTATTATCCAAAAGACAGCGGTTCTTTCCCGGCGTTAAATGAGTTCTCAATAAAATTCGATCCGCATGTTACGGGCACCGTATGGACGCCCATTTCGCCTGAGAACGATGTGCACATAAAAAAAGATCTTTTCATCAGGGCTATTCCCAATACCCATGCTGCTGAAAAAGGCGGTATCAGAAGTCTCAGTTATAAGGTCATTCAAACAAAAATGAAATTAAACCCTGAGTTAACAAAACTACCGGGCGAGGACATCAGGCGCATAATCGAGGAACGGGGAAAGCAAAACACCCACACCGAAGTTCAAACCAATTTAATCAGCTATTCCGGCGATACGCCGGTTGAGGACCTTACGCGTTGGGAAAACTCCCAAATACTCATCCACGAAGCTACCTTTCTGCGCGATGATGACGAAGAGAAGGAATTGGGCTCCCATTCCCACAAACATAGTTATCTGGAAGAAGTGATGGAAATGGTAAGCGGGTCAAACATAGAGCAACTCATCCTGGGGCATTTCTCCTCCCGCTACAGCGTCGAACAAATTGATAGCCGCATCCTGGAGTTGTGTGAGAAATATGCCATCAACATCCCGGTTTTCAGGGTATTGCCCGGCCAGGTGGGTACCAATATCCTGAACGGCCATCCCGTGAATGGAAAGTAACATATGTATCATGTAACAAATACACCAACATTCATTGCTAATTAGTTATCTTCGCGTTGCATTAAAAAAAGCCATAATCCATTAAATATTTTCCAACGCTTTTGATAGTCAATTAAATAACAACACGCTTTAACACAGAAAACGATGAAGAAATACAAACCAGGAGTACTCTTTGGTGAAGAACTCGAAGCTTTGTATAAAGACGCCAAAGAAAACCAATTTGCTTTACCAGCAGTTAATACAATTGGCACTAATACGATCAACGCTACTCTTGAGACCGCCGCAAAAGTAAATTCCCCTGTAATTATTCAATTCTCCAATGGCGGTGCACAGTTCATTGCCGGTAAAGGTATGCCCAACGAAGAGCTGCAGGGCAATATCTCCGGTGGTATTTCCGGTGCATTGCATATACATAACGTTGCAAAATATTACGGCGTACCGGTTGTGCTGCACACCGATCATGCTGCTAAAAAATGGTTACCCTGGATCAGTGGTCTCATCGATGCCGGTGAGCAATACTTCAAAGAGAAAAAACAACCCCTGTTCAGCTCTCACATGCTCGATCTGAGCGAAGAGCCAATCGAGGAGAACATTCATACATCCGTTGAATTCTACAAACGCATGGCGCCCCTGGGCATGGGTATTGAAATTGAGCTGGGTGTTACCGGCGGTGAAGAAGATGGCGTTGACAACAGCGGTGTAGAGAACGATAAATTATATACGCAACCACAGCACGTAGCATATGCCTATGAGCAATTAGGCAAAGTAGGCCGTATGTTTACCGTAGCTGCTGCTTTTGGTAATGTGCATGGCGTGTACAGTCCGGGTAATGTTGAATTGCGTCCCGAGATCCTGAAGAACAGCCAGGACTACATTCAGAAAACATACAAAACCGGCGAAAAGCCCGTATACTTTGTATTCCACGGCGGTAGCGGTTCTCCCCAACACCAGATCCGTGAAGCTATCAGCTACGGCGCTATTAAAATGAACATCGATACCGATCTGCAATGGGCTTTCTGGGAAGGTATCCTGAAATACTACAAAAAGAGTGAAGGTTATCTGCAAGACCAGCTGGGCAACCCCGAAGGCGCAGATAAGCCAAATAAAAAATACTACGATCCCCGCGTTTGGTTGCGTAAAGGCGAAGAAAACTTTATTAAACGTTTAGAAATAGCGTTTGATGATTTGAATTGCATCAACAGAAACGCTTAAAGTTTAGAATTTAATTTCCGAATTCTTTAGCGGGTTAAATTATTATGAACCAAGCCCCCCTACGCATCGGGGGGGCTTTCGTTGCGTCGCACACTTGTACTGCATATCTTTGGGCGGCATTGAAAATAGCCAAAAGCCAAAAGCATTCATCGCCGCGAACCGTTTGCCGTTTCACGTTTACCGGCTGATGGCTTATGAATTGCATTAACGATTGACAATTCACAATAAACTTAAAAACAAGTATGCCGTCTAAAAAAATCATCGATCTGTTAGGTGACAAAGCTTCCTACCTGTTGGAGCACAAAAGTACCGCTATTGACAAATCAACTATTACGCTTCCTTCCCCTAATCACGTTGAAGAAATTTGGGTCAACAGCAATCGCAGCAACCAGGTGTTGCGCAGTTTGCAAACCCTGTTAAGCCATGGCCGTTTGGCCGATACCGGTTTTTGCAGCATCTTCCCGGTCGACCAGGGCATCGAGCACAGTGGCGGCTCCGCCTTCGCTCCCAATCCTATTTATTTCGACCCTGAAAATATTATCAAACTCGCTATTGAAGGCGGTTGTAATGCTGTGGCCAGTACCTATGGCGTATTAGGCATTATGAGCCGTAAATATGCGCACCGCATACCTTTTATTGTAAAAATCAATCACAATGAATTTTTAAGTCTTCCCAATAAGTACGACCAAACTATGTTTGGTACTATCAGAAGTGCCTGGAACATGGGTGCTGTTGCTGTTGGCGCCACTATTTACTGGGGTTCTGCCGAAAGCGCCCGTCAGTTAAAAGAAGTGGCCGAAGCATTTGAAATGGCGCACGAGCTGGGCATGGCCACCATCCTGTGGTGTTATACCCGTAACAATGGGTTTAAAGTAGATGGTGTAGATTATCACACGGCTGCCGACTTTACCGGCCAGGCCAACCATTTGGGTGTTACGTTGCAGGCCGACATTATAAAACAAAAACTACCTACCAATAACGGCGGTTACCTGGCTACCAAACATGGTAAAACATCACCGCTGGTGTATGAAAAACTCACCACAGATCACCCCATCGACCTGTGCCGTTACCAGGTACTGAATTGCTACGGTGGCCGCGTAGGCTTGATCAACAGTGGCGGCGAAAGCAAAGGCACCAGCGATCTGGCCGATTCTGTGTATACTGCTGTAATAAACAAAAGAGCCGGTGGTATGGGTTTGATCCTGGGTCGTAAAGCATTCCAGCGCCCGATGAAAGAAGGTATTGAGTTGCTGAACGCTACGCAGGATGTGTATCTGGATAAAGATATTACTGTTGCCTAAGAAGGTGATGTAGGAAGTAAGAAAAATGAAGCTGATAAAAAGGTGAGCTCGCTATTAATAGTAAGCTCACCTTTTGTGTTTTATAAATTCATTTATGAGGCTTGAAGAATAGTTCACTTCCTACTTCTTACCTCTTACTTCATACCTCGATCTACCATCCATGATGCCCATGTCCACGGCTATGACCTTCATACCCACGATCTTCATAACCACGATCTTTATAATGGCCGTATCCATGTCCACGACCGCGTGGGCCATCGTAATATCGTTCACGTTCATA
>JAJKIL010000277.1 GCA_021154515.1 Niastella sp.
CTCCCGCCACTGCTTCTGTTACCTGCCATCTCCTGTTCACCGCAAGGCTTGGATCAATCGCAGTAGTCACCGCCCCATCTACCACTATAATACCATACACATCTGAAGTGCCGGAATTGGTAAATGTTATCGGGTTGTAGGCACTGTTCCCTACCGGGAAATTGACCGCACTGCTCCCTACCGTTCTTTTCAATTGTCCCGTGCTATTGGTAACAATGTAAACTGATGCCGAAACGCCGCCCACTGCGCCTGCAAAACCAAGCGTTAAATTATTGGCGTCGAGTGTAAGACTGCTACTCAAATTGAGCCCAGTATTAACCGTAACAGCGCCGCTCAGGGAGGCGCCAGCAATATTTGAAATAGTGAGGTTACTATAAGTGCCGGCAACAACGGTTTGTGTAGCTGCCCCGGCATATATAAAGGTGCCGCCCCAGGTTTTACCTGAGGGTACAGGTGTGGCCCCTGTATTTGCCGTACTGATGGTGCCATTATTGGCCACCGTACTTAAAGTACCGCTCAAAACATTGGTTGCCAGATCAAGCGTTCCTCCTGCCGTAGTAGTCAATGTACCGTTTACAACCAGGCTGCCTTCGGTTGTTGTTACACCGCTTGTATTGCCCGTCGTTAAATTATTATAAGTACCAATGACAACAGTTTGCCCACCGGTCAATGCGTTATAACTGATGGTACCGGCCCAGGTTAGTCCTGATGGCAGCGGCGTAGCGCTGGTGTTGGCGGTGCTGATGGTGCCGTTATTGGTGATGGTGGTTAAAGTACCCCCAATCACGTTGGCTCCAAGGCTCAATGTGCCATTGGCAGTGGTTGTTAATATACCATTGATAATAAGGTTGCCTGCTGCCGTGTTAGTGCCGCTGGTATTGCCTGAAGTTAAATTGGTATAAGTGCCTGTAACTATGGTTTGATTGCCCGTTGTTGCATTGTAATTGATGGTGCCACCCCAGCTTGCTCCGGATGGCAGGGGTGTGGCGCTGGTATTTTGTGTAGCGATGGTACCGTTATTGGTAATTGTACTTCCGCTGAGGGTGAACGTGCTCATGCTGAGTGTTCCACCAGCACTATTGGCAATCATAGCTCCGTTGACAGAAACATTTCCATTGGCTGTATTGGTGCCGGAGGTATTGTTTAACGTAACATTAAAATAGGTGCCACCAACAAGGGTTTGTCCGCCGGTGGTGGATGTATAGAAAACATTATTTCCGCTTGCAGTGGCGTTTATGCTTGCAATAGCCGATGCAGCACCTATATTGAGCGTAGCGCTGGCCGCTTGCGTCAATGAACCGCTGCCCGAAAGCGCTGTATTTACAGTAAGAGAATTATTATTGGTGAGCGCCACACCCGTGACGGTGACACTTGGGATTATAAATATTCCTGAAAGCGCCTGGGCATTGGTGTCGAAGGTATGAACACCTGTTCCGGCAGTAAAGGTTCCGTTATTGGTTATACCGCCCCTGAAAGTAACAGGTGAGTTGCCACTGTTATTCCATACTCCACCTGTGTTGATCGTAACTGATCCGGTAAAGGTCTTGGCGCCGGTGGCAGATGATATAACGAGGCTGCCACTGGTACCGCCACCAACAGTTGTGGTGCCGGTAACCGTTAATGCAAAACCGGCAGCTGTAAAGGTAGTTCCGTCACCAATGGAAAGATTTCCACCTATGGTTAACCCAGCTACTGTAGCTGTTGTTACTGTTCCGCTCAATGTTACATTTCCGGTTATTGAAGTAGTTCCGGTTTGTAAAGTTTTAGCCCCGCTTCCCGACAGGCCAACGTTTGCATAGTTATTTGAATGTACGGTTTGGGCTGCCCCGGTATAATTTACTGTATTGCCGCTGTTGGTGGCTGCTAGTGTTGTAATACCGGAGGTGCCGCCAATATTCAAGGTGGCATTCGCCGCCTGGGTTAAATTACCTGTCCCTGAAAGCGCCGTGCCTACAGTTAAGGTATTGTTATTGGTAACAGTGATCCCAGTAACTGTCACATTCGCAATAGTAAACAAACCGTTAAGCTGTTGCGTATTGGTATCAAAAGTATGTAAACCCGTGCCGGCATTGAAGGCGCCATTATTGGTTATGCCACCCCTGAATGTAACCGGAGAGTTGGCTGAAGTATTGGTCCAGGCACCGCCAGTGTTGATAGTTACAAGTCCGGTAAATATTTTGGTTCCTGTGGCTGAGGTGATATTTAAATTACCGCTTGTACCGCCACCAATATTGGTGGCGCCGGTAATGGTTAATGCAAATCCGGCAGCGTTAAAAGTTGTGCCATCGCCTATATTCAAACTGCCGCCAATAGTCAACCCAGCTACCGTTGTAGTGGAGGTGGTTCCACTTAAGGTTAAATTTCCCGTTATAGAAGTGGTGCCTGTTTGTAAAGTTTTGGTGCCGGCATTGGAAAGGGTCAGGTTGCCGTAGGTTTGGTTGGCTACCGTTTGGGCGCCGCTGCTGTTATAATTGACCGTGCTTCCTGAACTCAGGTTTGTGGTAGCAAAGCCTGAAGGGAAATTGGCGGCGCCGCCAACGAGTATTGTACCTGTACCAGACACGGTGGTTGTGCCGGTTCCTGATAAAGTAAATGTGCTTACATCAAGTGATCCGTTTACTGTTAAGGCATTTATGGTATTGGTATTGGAAGATAGCGTAACACTGGTACCATTTGCGATCACTACATTACTTCCTGCGGCTGGCACACTGCCCTGGTCCCAGGTGGCTGGTGAATTCCAGTCGCCATTTGTAATGGAAGTATAGGTGACAAAGATTCTGGGCAGGCTAATGGCAGACATGGCATAGCGAATATTACCACTGGGAGTTATTGCTGAAGTGGCGGCAATATCTGTTGTATTGGAACCAGGGATTGTACGTTTTGTAACTTCATTTTTCCAGGCTACACTGCCGCTTGATCCCGTGGTATTCCCGGCAGTTGTCCAGTTCGCATTTATAGTATAAGCGGGAGTTGTTGTACTGCCGTCATTATAGATACTCGAAATATACACAGCTTGCTCACTGGCATTTACTGCCATGGCCGAACTTAGTTGGGCGGGCCCGCTACCCCCGCCATTACTAATATTATTACCAGTTGTATAGGAAGCAGGAGTCTGATCAACGCCGGCAAACACAGTATACCAAACGGTCATGTTAACAATTGTTTGCGAGGCTGTGCCCATTGTTACATTGAGTGCCTGGGCGGCTCCATTCATTATAGCATTGTCTTTTAAAAAATACAACCAGGTATGCATGCGACCAGAGGATGCGCCATCCCCGGTTGCCTTTGTTAAAGTTACACCCCCATAAGTGATAGTCGTAGGGTCCTGAACCGTTCCCGATGAAGTATGGCTGGTTGTAATGCCTATTACGAGTAGGCGGTTAGAGCCGCCAGCTACGGCAAAGGTGTTGCCACTAGCCGTTCCCGTTGCAACATTATAAAGATTAGCCCAGGCTGTAGGCTGGGTAATTTGACCCATGGCAACCCCGGATGCAATAAACAACCCTGCGGTAGCGATAATGGAAATCAAGAATCCCCTGTTGATCCTGCCTGTAAATGCAGCACATAGAGGGGAAGTGATTACTGCAATTTTGTTAAAAAGGTTTATGGGGGGCTTAGGGGCCTGGGTAGAAATTTTCATATACAGTCATTTAAACATTACAGTTAGGAGGCTTACAGGTATAAAAAAGTGCCTGTTCTTCGGGTGTGCCGAAAAACAAAAAATTACTTTGAGCAGTATGCTGCTCAAAAAAAGGTTTGCAAAGGCGAGCTTTGTTACAATATCAGCATGCGCCCATAAACGTTATAATAAGGCCAATCAGACTGGTTCACTACCCAGTTAAAACAAGTCAAAACATTTGTAAACATCCTAAGGGGTTGGAGTATGGCTATTCTAAGGACTATAGTATTGGAATACGATGGAATAAGCGATGGTTGATCGGAGAATATTAAGTGTCGCTGTAGATTTATTTGGAGCGATACTTTGTTTAGGGATTAATAAGTGCTACTAATTTAACAGTAATTTTTTCTAAATCAAAAATATTTTTATTACTATTTTCTTTTCAAAAGAAAATTAAAAACGATCTAATCATGCTTGGTGCATCTTCTGTAATTGGCCATGGTGGGTGATTGTACGGCGTTTAGTGCGAAGTTGAATAGCTGTATTTTTTAAATGTTTAAGACTGCAATTAACTAACGAAGATCATGTTTGTTAAAAAAACAAATAGAAACGTCTTGTAAAACTTTGGTTGATTAAAATCTTTAATTTAACTTCAGCATTACAATATCAGCAAATTTTTAACTACTCATTATTAGTTCAATTCATACCCCCCTCAGAACATTTAATATTAATCCTTTATTTCAATTTCCACATTCCCGATATTAATCCAATCGTAAGGCGAATACTGTCCTGGCTTATTTTTCATTTGTAAGAATTTTCGTGTCACATTCCAACATCCTCAAAATGCTTATCAATATCCTGGATGAGCATTTAGAAATTAATGGTTCCCACTCACTGGATTGAGTAAGGATGATATTCCGTTGCCCCTGTTAAAGCGATGAAATAATTCAGTTCATATTGAAACGGTAAACATTTATTCAATTAAGGGAATTGCTTATTAAGCAGGTATACTCTTCTTTATAATTATACAAGACTTGACTCCGATCAGTTTTACGATAGCAGGCAATGTGTTCTGGCGGGCATATAATATAACGCAGACCAACGATCGTAGAATATTATAAATACAGAGCATCACCGCGAATGAGTTCTCCTTTGGTTGTAAATATTGCAGACCCCGTGTAATATTTTAAAGTATCAATGAACAAGCAACCCAGACTATATATAACCCCGACTGCCGTAAGAATAAGCCTTGTTTTGCGCAGGATCATTCCATTTATGGCAATTCTGTTGCTTGCTTTTTCTTCGTTGAAGGTTGCTGCCCAAACCGCCACTACCACCACGGTTACTTCCAGCAACAATCCATCGTGCGACAACGAGAACATTACTTTAACAGCTACTGTTACCCCCAGTGCAGCAGCAGGCACTGTTGAGTTTTTTTTAGATGGGGTTTCGCTGGGGCCCCCTACAGCATTGGTGGGTGGTGTAAGAAGCCTTACCATATCGAGCCCGCCAACAGGTACTTATTCGATCACGGCAGTTTATACACCCAGCAACCCGGCCAACTTTTCAAACAGCACTTCTGCGCCTTTATCACAGGTTGTAAACGGGTCGCCTGCTGTGAATGCCATAACCGGGACAACTTCTGTATGTTCGGGCAGCACAACTACATTATCAGACGCTACTCCCGGAGGTGTGTGGAGTAGCAATAATACAAGTATTGCTACCGTGAATGCTTCGGGAGTAGTGACAGGCGTGTCGGCCGGAAGTGCTGATATTAGTTATACAGTAACATCAGCCAATGGTTGTGTAACTGTTGTTACTAAAACTGTGACGGTAACCCAGGCAGCCACCGTTACTCCCGGTGGACCTAATAGTGTTTGTCGATCTGCAACACCATCTGCAATCACTTTAAGCGGTGCCAGCGTGGGTGGCGGCGCCACTACCGGCGCCTGGTCCATAACTTCAGGTGGGGGTACCCTAAGTTCCACTGCGCAAACTGCTTCGCCAGGAACGGTAACTTATACCCCCGCTGCTAACTTCAGTGGAACTGTTACGCTTACTTTAACATCAAATGCAGTGGGGGCTTGTCCGGCAGTAAGTGCAACGAGAACGATCACTGTGAATGCTTCCCCTACTTTAAATAA
>JAJKIL010000278.1 GCA_021154515.1 Niastella sp.
CTGAATGGTATCGGCTGTTTTAGGTACTGCCTGGTGCAGGCCGTGAAGGCTGGCCAGTTGTACCTGGGTATCCAGGTCGTTGGTAAGCGTGAGTGCCAGTATTTCCTGTACCGAAGGATTATGGGCAGCTATTTCGGCCAGTGCCCTGGTTGCCAGGCGACGCAGTTCCCGCTCTGGTTCCAGGCAGGCAATACTGGCCATGGTGTCTATATAAACGGAGTGGTTGCTGATGCGTGCGCTATCAATATCGCAAAGTAGTTGCAACATGGCATGTTTTACTTCCTTGCTTGCTTCCTCACTGACGGCAGCGGCCAGTTTGGCAACGCCTTCCTCTGATTCAAGAAAGGGCCGAAAGTCGGCCAGCGCTTTGAGGCGGTCTGCTGTACTGCGTTCCGGCGATACGAGTATGTCGAATAAGTTGATGTCTGTAGCCATTGGATAATAGTTGTTGGAATGAATAGGGTTAATCTGCAAAGCCGGGACCGTCCTCCGCTTTTTGCGTTGGTGGCGGAACGGTGGTGCGTATCAGCTTGTCTACGTCTACACCCGCATTACGGCAGGCTTCTTTGAACAGATTAGAGAAGCTGGTGTCGTCGAGCATGGCAGCGTGGTGTTCCAATACGCTTTTCAGCACCGCGGGTGCAGCCCGCCAGTTATTATTCACGGATATATATTGCAGATAGGGCATCATTCCATTCACCGTTTGTTGCGCGGCAATGCGTTGTTTGAACTGGTTTTCCAGGTCATCACCCCAGATGATCCGTAACAGCTCGTCGAGTTGAATAAGATTCAACCCGTTTCTATAGCCGCGTAATTCCAGCAATTGCCACAACGCAGGCTGCAGCTCAGTCACCAACGGATAGGTTTTAATGATTAACAGGTAATGGTATAACATGCCATTGGTGCGCAGATCGGCCTGTAACAGGCGACTGATGGCATACCTGATCAGGTGTTCGTCAATACCAAAATTGGCGATCATAAATTCCAGGATATCCGCTTCCGAAATGTTCTGTGCATACAGCGCGTTGTCGTTGGCAGGGTTCATACAGGCGTACAGCACCTGTTTGGCCATGTCGGGGTTTTCGCTGAAGTAAAACCAGATATGGGGAAAGATCCCATTTAGATCGTGGGCTACATCTGCTTTATGCAGCCATTGTTCCCAGTCAATACCGGCAGCACCGCTGTGAGAGATGGCTTTTTCCTGTGCCAACGTAGCACTGCGCAGGATGTCGCCATCTCTTTCATGATCGTTCAGCCGGGCAAACACGGCTACGGTTTCTGCAGGCAGGTTGGGTATAACGCTGAGCTTGCGGGCCAATTGCCGCCGCAGTTCCAGGCGCAGTTCAGGCTGCAGCAAAGCAGGGGCAGCCTGTATTATAATGGGTACGTTCCCGCGGGTAAGCGGTATCGTCAACAGGCCCTCGATGGCCCATTCACGTATACCGGCGGCGGGGGAACGAAGTGATTTCAAATACAGTTCGTGTCTGTCGCCCATGGTATTGCTAAGGGCTTTCAGGATGATGGCTTTGGCATCGTCGCGCTGCTCCTGCTCATAAGCCATGATGAACTTCTCCTGCATAGCCGGATGGGAGGGAACCAACCGGCCCAGTATGTCGTAAATGGAAAGCGTTATGCTGGCATGCAGGTTCTGTTGCAGCAGGTAGAACAGGGCGTCTGTCAGTTCGGGACTTTGGCTGGTATGGGGCGCCAGGAACTGTAACAGTTGCAGGGCCAGCTGGGTGTTGGTTTCGGAGCTCAGGCAATAATTCAGGTAGGCCACTGTTTCGGGCGTCAGGCTGATGCTGTAGGCAAACACATGCAGGGCCGCTTCACGAACACGGGCGTCCTGGTCATTTTTCAGCGCATACATAATAGCGTCCAGCACGGCCACGGTTTTTACGCTGTGTACAGCCAGCAGCAGAATGGCCCAGTGGCGAAAGCGAGGCTCGGGGTCTATGCGGAGTATAACGCTCAGGGGTACCTCAGGTACAATGGAGCGGTCTATACAATACCGCAGCACTACTTCCTTAATAGCTGCGGGTGTCATGGGTTGCAGCAACTGGGTGATCTGGTCAATGTTTAGTTTATCGTGCAGCAGTAAACGCGAGATCACTAATCTTTTTTCGTCTGAATCTGTTTCCTGCAGGATGCTGTTAAAGAAGGCAAGATCTGTTTCGTCTGTTGTTTTGGGAATAAGCAGCCAGGCCAGAATAAGGCGACGGGTATCTGCATTGTTATGCTGCTGATAGAAATCTATCAGCGGGTGTTTGGCGGCAGGGAAGGAGAGCGACAATTTTCCCAGCAGCCACAATACGGTGTCGCGGCCCTCGTCCTGTTGCAGTACGCTTACCAGCAGCTGCATAAAAGCGGCGGGATCAGGAATGGCCTGCAGGTTGCTGCCGGTGATGCGGTACAGCATATCGGCACGCAGGCGGGTGTCTGTTTCCGTCACTGCAATACCGATCCATTTATTGAGCACTTCCGGATCGTTGAGATAATGGGCAGCAGAGGCCAGCAGGTTGTATTTGTTCTCAGTATCTGACAGGTGAACCGTATCGAGCAGCATCAGCGCCTGTTCGCGATTACTGCTTCTGCGGGCTTTGATTGCTTCAGTAATTTGCATGTTAATTCGTTTTCAGGGTACCTGGTTTTATTTCGGCCAGTGCATCGGCAAGCCGGTTTGTTTCTTCTTCAGTGGGTGGCAGCTTAACAATGGCGTCGAGCGCTTTCTGTCTTGAGGAAACGTCTGTCATTTCATTTTTCACGACGGTCAACAGCACATCGAAGCGCTTTTGCACGCCGGGACGCAGATAACCGTCGAGGCTCAGTCGCACCAGTTCTCGATCATTATCATACAACAGCACATCTTCCAGCGCCGGAACTATCTGAGTATACTGTTCGGCTGCATTGGCGAGCACGCCGGCGCAGGTAATGCGGAAGGGCGAACCTGGTTCGGTCAGTTCAGCACAAAACACTTCTACCAGTTCTGGATGGCGGGCCACCGACAATGCTTTTACCTGGTTGAACAACAGCTCGCGCAAGGATTCATTACGCTCGTTGCGGAAAAGTTGTAATACCGTGTCGAGCAGCTTTTCAATATTCATTTTACCGGTCAGCAGCTCCAATATCTTTTTACGCTGGCTGGTATTGGGCAGGCCTTTCATGCTTTGCAAGAGTTGCTGACTGATCGCTTCATCACGACCAGCATAAGGCGCCAGCATACCGGTCAACTGTTCAAATTCTTCATTGCTGAATACGCCGGGATTACCGGCAAAGGTGGCGGCCACTTCGGCCCTGATTGGCTGCAAACGCATAACAGGTTTTAACAGTTCCAACAGGGTACTGCGAACTCCTTCCGAGTTGTCTGCCGAAAGGCGGGTGGCCATTGCCTGTAGTTGTTCATTGCTGAGTTCGGGCATTTCCTGCTGTAATTGCAGGGCTTTACTGCGAATGCCGGCAGCTGCGTCGTTAGCAGCGGAGTGGTATAATTGGGTGATGATGGCTTCGTTCCACGGCTTGATGCGGGTGATGGCTTTCAGTGCTTCCTCCCGCGCCTGTTCATCATTGTCTGTACGCAGCACGGCAATCAGCAACGGACTATAGCTGGCATCGAGCAGGCGGGCACCGGCCAGTTTATTCAAAATACGGAAGCGAATACTGCGGTCTGTTTTCACCTCAAGGTACGGCTGCAGCGCACTCACCAGCTCAGGGCCCCATGAAGGACATTTTTCTGCGAGCTGCACGGCCTGCAGTTGAAGGATGTTGGGCGCGTTACTATTCTTTGCCAACACTTCCTGGGCTGTTTCCGGTGAAATAGCGGGCAGGCTGTTGAGGGTTTGTTGTACGGTCATGCGTTCCGGCTCGCTGAGACTGTCCTGTGCCGAGAGTTCAATAAAGAAACCGGCCAGCCGGGGATCCTGGTGCACACTTTCCTGCAGGCGTTGCAACAGGCGGTTGCGCACGTCCCGGTCCTGCTCCTGTTTGTATACGTCCAGCAGGGCGTTAAACAGGGCCGTTGTATCGCTGAAACGGGAAGTATTCAGCGAAGAAAGAAAGCCGAGGAGGCGGTCACGGGTTTCTTTGTCTTTTGTGAGGGGTAAAACTTCCAGCAAGGCGGTAGTAACTTCCGGCACATGCAGGTTCTGAGCCGCCAGTTGAATGATCTGTGCTTTGATCACCTGTTCTGAATGGGGGCTACCCAGCACTTTTCTGATAAGCCCGGGCAAGGCATTGTTTTCCATTTTTTGTTTTTAGGATTATGATTATCAGGCAATGGAAATGGCTTCAATCCTATCCAGGGCCACGATACAACGTTTGCCACCATCTATACGGAGTTCAACCGAATAATTGTTTAGATCGGCAACAATGCCGCTGATAAGATGATTGGTGAGAAAAATATTTACGGGTACCTGTTCTATCCTGCTATTGTTCAGCAGGTCAAAAAAGAAAGATTGGTGCATAAGGAATATGTATTGTACACTTTCAGGTGTTAAATATAATATTTTTCATTGCTCTGTGCCAGCTTCCTGTTATCGGAGTTTGATTTTACCTACTTCCCTTAAATATCTGAAACGATTAAACGATGTCAGTGGCACAGGAAAGACTGTTGTTCTAAAAAATAATTTGGAATGGTTATAAACTAGTAGCATATTTGTAGTGTCATATTATACTATGACACTAGTGAACATGCTGGAAATTAAGAACCTAAGCTTCGGGTATCATTGTAAGTCATTGATACTGAAAGACATTGCCCTCTCCTTAGAGGATGGCCATATTTATGGTTTGTTGGGCAAGAATGGTGCTGGCAAATCTACCTTGCTGAAAAATATGGTAGGCCTGGCAGTTCCTGTACAGGGTGCCTGTATGTTTAATGGAAACAATGTTGCCGGGCGGCCAGTGCCGGTGCTGGAGGATATTTTTTTTATTGCGGAAGAATTATTTGTTCCCTCTCTTACCCCGGCCCGGTTTGTTGCCAATACGGCAAGCTTTTATCCCAAATTCAACCAGGATGATTTTTATCAATATTTAAAAGTGCTGGATGTTGATGTGAATGCTGTAATGAATAAACAATCTTACGGCCAGCAGAAAAAAGCAATGATTGCTTTTGGATTGGCTGCCAACACAGATCTGCTGGTAATGGATGAGCCTACCAATGGCCTCGATATTCCATCAAAAATGCAGTTCCGAAAACTAATTGCTTCTGTGCAAACAGAAAGCCGCTGCATCATCATATCCACCCACCAGGTAAGGGATCTGGACAGTTTAATAGACACGCTGCTGGTATTGCACAACAGCGAGATCATTGTTAACAAATCAGTGGATCAGGTAGTTGAAAAGCTGCATTTTGGAATGTATACAAACACGGAGGGCCTGCCAGTTTTGTATGAAGAAGAAAGCCTCCGGGGTAAGCACGCCATCCTGCAAAATACAAATGGTGAATTCAGCAAACCTGATATTGAATTGCTCTTCAATGCTATCATCGGCAACCATCCATTACTTTTAGAAATATTAAACGCCTAGCAAAATGAACAAAACTTTCAACGCAAAACGGTTTGGCAGGTTGTTCATTAAACATTCTACCGAACATTATAAGAGCTACGGCTTATCATTGTTTGCCCTGATCGGGGTAATGTTGCTGGGCGGCGGCTTTCTGGTCTATCTGGTAAGGGCTCGTTTGAACATAAACGATCAGTGGGTCCTGTTCACGATGATCCTTTTATTGGCAGGTACCATATTCACCAGTGTCATATTTGCCGATCTGGGGGATAAGAAAAAGGCCATTCCCTGGCTATTGTTACCCGCTTCGCACTTTGAAAAATTTCTGGTTGCCTGGATCTACTCATTTGTAGTGTTCATAATTATTTATACTCTGAGCTTTTACCTGGTAGCCCTGTTTGTATTGAACATTGAACCTTTGGAGGGCAGTTCACCGGAGATGTTTAACATTTTCAGCAATCAGGCATTACAAATATATATGGTGTACGCATTTCTGCACGGTGTTGCCATTTACGGCGCCATATATTTTGAAAAACTACATTTTATAAAAACTGCTTTTGTCTTTTTTATCTCGCTGGGCATTTTGATCCTGATGAATAAAATGATGTTGGACACCATGCTGGGCAGGAATGTTGAAGCGGCTCCTCCATTTGGTAGTCTCAGGTTTACCGAAAAAGGACAGGTGAATGAGATTATGCTTTCAATCAATCAAAATGGTATCAGTATTGATTACCTGGTAGCGGTGTTAGCTGTCTTTTTTTGGGTGGCGGCTTATTTCAGGCTTAAAGAAAAGCAGGTTTAATTAAAGTTTATAAATGAAATTCAGAGATAACGAAGCTATATACCTGCAAATTGCGGCTTATGTGGGGCAGAACATCCTCCTGGGCAAATGGCCGGCTGAACAGAAGATCCCTTCTGTACGTGATCTTGCCATTGAACTGGAGGTAAACCTGAATACAGTAATGCGCTCCTATGAGTTTCTTGAAAGCCTGGGCGCAATCTATAATAAGCGGGGAATTGGATTTTTTGTTTCACCAGATGGCCACGAAAAAGTGAAGGCATTCAGGAAAGAAAAATTTATCCAGCAAGACCTGCATGATTTTTTTAACAACGTATACCTGCTTGATATTTCCCCCGAAGAAATTTTGAAATGGTACCAGCAATTTAAAAAGGCTAATTACGAACCAAAACCCGGCAAAAAAAATGAAAACAAGTAATAAAATCATTCTCGCAGCCGTGCTTATTACCCTGGTGTGCCTGGTGGGATATGATCTTTTATTGAAAGCCGAATATATGTCGGGCGATTATAAAATTCCATATAAAAGTTATGTCAACCTTCCGTGGAAAGACTTTGATATTGTAGAAGTGAACTCCTCCACAGCGGTAAATGTACAATTTGTACAAGGCCCGTTCAGTGTAAAGATCGACGGATATGCACTGGAATATACCACTATCCGGCAGCAGGGAAAAACGCTGCAGATCACGGCTGGTTTTGAAAATAAACATTTATGGGATCCACAACCTTACCTGATACTGATCTCCTGCCCGATGCTTACAAAGGTATATGCAAACGCTACTTATTATGTCAATAAGCATCCCATTACCGATACTATTGAAAAGGAAGGCTGGAATATGCGTAAGGTTTTAATTGATGGCTTTAAGCAGGATTCGTTGAGTATAGAACAGGATTACGGCAGCACAGTAAAACTTGAAAATAATAATATCCGCTCCATTCACGCCGCTATTGGAAAAAGTAACGGCAGCGGTTCACATATAATTCTTGAGAAAAGTAATCAGTTTGACAATGCCAGTCTTGAAATAGGTCACAGAAGCAATTTAGAATTGGGAAATTGCCTTATCCACCATCTTGACTACCATCTTTCAGACAGCGCCAAATTGATCATAAGCGGCAGCGCACACGAGTTATTAAATAATTTAAACCATTTCCGCCAATGAAACTTTCCATCAACGCACTCTCAAAAACTTATGCCAATGGTGTTCATGCCCTTAAAGACGTTTCGCTTACAATAAGCAATGGCATGTTTGGCCTGCTTGGGCCTAATGGCGCTGGCAAATCTTCGCTGATGCGAACCATTGCCACCCTGCAGGAAGCCGACCAGGGCAGTATTTTCTTAGATGATTTAAACGTTTTGAAAAATAAAACTGAGGTCCGGCAATTGCTCGGTTACCTGCCGCAGGAATTTGGCGTTTACCCAAAGGTATCGGCAGAACGGATGCTGGACCATATTGCTCAATTGAAAGGCATTGAAAATACAGGAGAAAGAAAGGAACTGGTGGGAAGTTTGCTGGAGAATGTCAATCTTTCAAAAGACAGGAAAAAGCATTTGGGCACTTATTCAGGCGGAATGAAACAACGCTTCGGTATTGCACAGGCGCTGATAGGCTCGCCCAAACTAATTATTGTAGATGAACCAACGGCAGGGTTGGACCCTGCAGAAAGAAACCGCTTTTATAACCTGCTTAGCCAGCTGGGCGAAAACACCATAGTCATTCTTTCAACGCACATTGTAGAAGACGTCAGTACTTTATGCTCCAGCTTCGCTATTATCTGCCAGGGCGAAGTATTGTACGCCGGCGAACCTGACAATGCAGTGAATGCAATGGAAGGGAAAATATTTTCCAAAGCGATCGACAAAGATAAATTGCCGCATTATCAAAGCCAGTTCAAAGTTATATCCACCCAGTTAAAAACAGGCAAGCTGCACATCCGTGTTTTGCAGGATACCGAACCGGGCAATGGATTTGTAACTGCCACTCCCACCCTGGAAGATGTTTATTTCAGCAATATATCCACCCGCGTAGATGTAAACACCATTTAACTCTGCATAAATTTTAGCATATGTTCCGGAAAATAATTTTGTTCGAGATCCAAAACCGGGTCCGCCGGCCAGTCATTTACCTGTACTTTGCTGCCGCACTCATATTTACCATTGGAAGTTTTGCCACCGGCTCTTTACCGGTGGGAGAAAAAGAACATATTAATTCGCCTTACCTCATTGCGATGTGGTGCGCAGGTATTACCATGATCATGATGTTGGTGAGTTCTTCCATTATGGGAGACGCCCTGTACCGCGATATTGAATACAATACCAAAGATTATTACCTTACTTACCCCATTACTAAAGCCGGCTATTTCTGGGGAAGGTTTACAGGTTCTTTTATCTGTATGCTTTTTATCGCCAGCGCTATTATTATTGGCATTTATATTGGCACCCAACTTGGACCAGCCATGGGTTGGAAAGATGTAAAAGAATACGGGCCGAACAGGCTATCCTTTTATTTGTACCCGTTCTTTACCATTGCACTCCCCAACCTGTTTTTTACCTCATCATTATTTTTCGGATTGATTGCCGTTACCCGCAATGTAAAAGTGATTTACAGTGGCGGTATCCTGTTGTTCCTGGGTTATTTTCTTTCTTCTTTTTTTCTTCGCAATACTAATAATGCTACCGTTATCAACCTTGCCGATCCATTCGGATTAAACGGCGTTCGCTTTGCATCAAATGCAGCCGGCTACATGCAGAAAAATTCAAGTGTATTGCCCGTGACCGGAGTTTTTTTAGAGAACCGCATCATATGGGCCGGCTTAGGGTTACTGGTACTTTTGTATACGTATTTCCGTTTTAGCTTCGAAAAATTTTTTAGCGGTAAAAGAGATAAGGCAGCTATAGACGATGTAGTTTCCAAAACAAAACGTGCTGTTTTCCGCAACGCATCAATTAATTTCAGCGGATCGTATAACCGCAACACGCTCTTTACACTTACAAAACTGGAACTGACCAATATTTTCAGGGATAATTATTTTTGGATCATCCTTTCCAGCGGAATGGTTTTCCTGGGGTTTGTTTTCTGGATGGGCAATGGAGAATTTGGCGTACCCGATTTGCCACGCACGGTCATGTTGTTTGAAATTTTCAACGATGTTTTTCCATTCTTCATTTTCTTCATCATTATATTTTATACCGGGGAAACACTGCACCGCGACCGGGTAACACGCTATTCTTTTATCAATGATTCATTGCCGCCGCCAAACCGGATATTAAACGGCTCTAAACTGATTGCCTTGCTTATTCTGGGGGCCAGCCTTGCCCTGATCCCTGTTATAGTAGGCCTGATCATACAAACAGTAAAAGGGTTTCACCAGTATAATTTCCCGGCTTATTGCACTTTCATATTTATTGTTATTCTGCCGCGTCTGCTTGAAATGGTACTGTTTTCTTACATGGTGCATGTAGTGATCAACAATAAATTTGCTGCACATGCGGTAGGCATTGTTTTTTGGGTAGTCGTATTTTTCCTTCGCATTTCCGGTACTTTCGATTATAATTTATTATTGTATTCTCATACACCGTCCTATCGCATTTCAGATATGGATGGCCTTGGTCATATGACTGCTGCGGTCAATTGGTTTAATTGTTACTGGTTATTGTTTGGCGGGTTATTAATAATTGTTTCGGCATTATTCTATTATCGGGGCATCAGTTCTTCCTTTAAAGAAAGACTGCAACTGCTGGCTGAAAGATTTGATAGAAGAACCAAATTATTTACCGGTGTATTACTCCTGGCTTTTCTGTCGGTAGGGGCGTACAATTATTATAACGTAAGTTACCTGAATAATTACCTGACGAAATCCGAACGCGATCACAGGGCAATTACTTTCGAGAAAGCTTTAAAAAAATACCAGGATCTTCCTTTACCAAAAGTAACCCGCATGCAGTTGCATACGGATCTTTATCCTGATAAGCAGCAGGCATTTGTACATGCGGTACTGCACGTAGTGAATAAAAACGCTGCGCCCATTGAAAAGTTATTACTGGATGCCGAAGGACTGACTGCATATACTGTTAAACAAAATGGAATACCTGTGCCTTACAGTTCGCCATTATTGTACTCACGTGGATTTTTCAATTTTTTCAGGCCTGCAACAGATACGGCTGATTTTCGTCTTTACCAGTTGCAAAAACCACTGGCGCCGGGCGATTCAACAGAGTTGGAGATCACATCATCTACCGTGTTCGCTGGTTTCAGCAATGACCTGTATGCCGGCAATTTGTTACGCAATGGTACATTTTTTAATTTTGGTTTACCAGGTTTAGGGTATGACGATGATGACGAACTAAACAGCCCGTATGAGCGCAAAAAAGCGGGTCTGCCGCCAAAAGAAGAAGAAGAAATTGCACAGGATGATCCTAAAGGTATCAACACACTGAAAGCCGGTAAAGAATCAGATCTGTTACAATTAGAGATGACCATTAGTACCGTTGCCGATCAAACTGTAATTGCACCCGGCGAACTGCAAAAGCAATGGCAACAAAACGGTCGCAACTACTTTTATTATACCCACACCTGTCCCGGACTTTATCCACCGGTAGGGATCCTGTCAGCAAAATTCGCTTCGTTGAAAGACTCGGTTCTGTTGGATCATAACATAAACATTAGTATCAATTATTACCCCGGGCACAATGCAAACATTAAACGGTTTATAGCAGCTTATAAAGACGGGTTACGTTATTTCAGTACAGCTTACGGTCCTTACCCGTTTAAAGACATCCGGCTGGCAGAAACAGCTTCTTACGGCCCGCGGGATGCTTCTATGACCAGCTTTGAAACCTATGCCGAAAGCCATTGCTGGAATGCAGATTTTACTGATCCCAATCAATTTGATTATTGTTATTTCAATACTACTATCGGACTGGCGCAGCAGTGGTGGCGTTTTTGTGTTGCACCCAACGCAACTGTAGGTTCACTGGTAATACCTGAAGGACTTGCCAGGTACAGTGCATTGGTGATGGCAGAAAAAAAATATGGCAAAGCCAATATAAAACGTATCCTGCAGGATCAGTTATGGCTTTATTTATGGATCAGGCGGCGCGACAACCACGAGCACCCCCTCATAAGGGCCAACATCTGGTATGAATGGAGTGGTAAAGCCAGTGTAGCCTTATATGGTTTAAGGGATTTGATTGGTGAAGACAGTATGAATGCAGCTTTACGCGAATTTAAAAATGCCTATGCTTTTAAAAGTCAGCCACCCTTTGCCGGTACCAATGACCTGTACAGGTACCTGCAAAAACATGTGCCGGATTCTCTGCAATATTTCTTAACAGATACCTGGCAAAAAATCACCTTGTATGATAATAAAATAACCAGCCTTAGCGCGGTGCCTGCAGGTAATAAGGATGAATATAAAGTAACGCTTTCCGTTGAGGCAAAAAAGGTTTGGGAAGACGATAAACACAATGAAATTATTGCCAATAATATGAGTGACTATATAGATATCGGCATATTTGGCGCCAGTACAACCAACAAAGAAGGCAGATCGGAAACCAATCCTTTGTACCTGCATAAATACAAGCTAACCGCAGGGCAGCATACCATTACCGTTGTTGTTAAAGGAAAACCTGTCAGGGCAGGGATCGATCCTTATGCAAAACTAATAGACCGTCAACCGAATGACAATATCAAAGAGTTCTAATCCACAACAAATGAAAAAGCGGAGAAAGCATCCTGATATGTCAATCGTGGCTACCTGGCAGTCATGGCATCGTTTTTATAGCGTTTAGTTTAAAGGCCGTAATAAAGCGAGCGATAAATCAGATTTGAATGGCATTTCCTTCAAGTTATATCAACCAAATAGAGGTGAGCACCGAAGAGACCACCATCTTTCTGCAAAGGTTAGGAAGTGGGCCGGGGTTGCTGCTGCTGCATGGGTTTCCACAAACCCATTTAATGTGGCGGGAAGTTGCACAGGCATTGTCAAACGATTTCACGGTCATTTGTGCCGATTTACGGGGGTATGGTCAAAGTGGTTGTCCTCTTTCTGATAAAGACCATTCACCTTATTCAAAACGGGCCATGGCCAGGGATATGGTGCAGGTGATGGAGCAATTGGGATTTACTGAGTTTATGGTGGCTGGTCACGATAGGGGAGGCCGGGTGGCTTATCGGCTGTCACTGGATCATCCAAAGCAGGTGAAAGCACTGGCCGTACTGGATATTTTACCCGTTGCTGAAGTATGGAACCGGGCCGACAGGCATATTATCGATTTTTGGCCCTGGTCGCTTTTGTCGCAAGCGGCGCCTTTTCCCGAACGGCTTATTTCAGGTGCGCCGGATGCGATTATTGATAATGCGTTTTCTGACTGGGGAACTGATGGCGCTTTTTTTTCCCGGGAAGTAAGGGCTGCGTATATACAACAATTATATGATCCCTTACATGTGCACGCTATATGCGAAGAATTCAGAGCAGCGGCTACCATCGATTATCTACATGATAAGGAAGATCAAAAACAAGGCAACCGTATTCAGTGTCCTGTTTTGGCTTTATGGAGCGCCGGCGGTCCTTTAGATACCTGGTATGCCGAAGCTGGCGGGCCGCTGAATATTTGGCGGAATTGGGCGCACCATGTGCAAGGTTTGGCGCTGCATGGCGGCCATTTCTTTCCTGAAGCGGATGCGGAAGGAACTGTCCGGGCCTTGCGTCAGTTTTTTAAAAGCGGCGGCTAAATGTTTTTAGGATCACTGAGCGCCTGGTGAGCCGGATCTGATAAGCGAATGGATGCCTCTCCGCTTTTTCTGAATGCGCCCGGAGAAACTCCAAAGATCTTGCTGAACAAGCGATTGAAATATTTGTCATCTTCATACCCCAAAGCATAAGCTACCTCTTTTACTGATAAATCGGAATGGTATAATAGTCTTTGTGCTTCCCGCATCAATTCCTGTTGAATGAAATAGGTGACCGGAAATCCCGTAACAGTTCTGACTGTATCATTCAGATAGCTTGCAGTAATATTCATGCTGGCTGCATACTCAGATGGTTTTTTCAGTGATTTGTAATTATGACGCAGGATCTGCATAAACTTTTTTGTGATCTCAATACTGCGCGCAGGGTGTTTAATCAACTGGAATTTTTCGATGCTCAAATAGGCTGATGCTATCTGAAAAACAAACGCAGTCACCAGTGATTGTATAATACTTTTATGAAATAGCTGCGCCGGATCTTCATAAACCTTATATAGATAACTGATGTAAGAGTTAAAACCAGCGGATTGTTCCGGCGATAGTGGTATTTGAATTACCTCAGAAAGGCACTGATCCAAAATATTTTTAAGCTATTCACTGAGGATGGACGGATCAAATGCTAAAAACCAAGCTCGCTCCATCATGGCTGAATTAATTTGATGGATTTGTCCGGGGTAAGAAAGAAAGAGTGTTTGGTCACTCAATTGTATTTTTTGAAAGTCAACTTCAATCTCCATTTTTCCTTTGTCCAGCAACACACAGTAATAGAAATCATGCCGGTGAGGCTGGGAAGCTTCATAGTATGTA
>JAJKIL010000279.1 GCA_021154515.1 Niastella sp.
ACAAATGCAAACCGGTTGCGGGGCGTGAGCGGCATAAACTGGTTGTCTTTTAAATATTTTCTTTCTGCAATGGTATAGGTATACCCGGCATACAGTTCCCAATCGTGCAGTTTTAGTTGAACATAGGTGTCAAAGCCACGCGTGAGTATATGGCTGCCGGCATTGTTAAACGATACCGGTCCTGCGGCTTCTTCCGTTGCAATAACCGGGTTGTTGATCTGCGTTAAAAAGAATGCATGGTTTATGAATATGGAACTTTCTTCGCCAAACTCTTTTTTGTAATTGATCTCCGCATTGTAGCCTATTGATCTTTCTGCCTGTATACCGGGAGGTAATGATTGGATATCCTGAATGGGGTAATCTACAGTTTGTACGGCCAGCGGGTTGGGTGCTTTATAACCAAAGCCTACCCCCAGCCGCGTAGCCCATTCTTCATTGAACCGGTGAAATAATGCCACGCGTGGCAATACAAAGTCGCCATAGTGGTTGTGATGATCGGCCCGGAGACCAGCTTCCAGGATGGTATTTACCGGTAAGTTAACGGTAGCCTGGGCAAAGGCGCCTACGGTATTATTATTAAAATTGGTCAATGCCACAGGATCGGAAGTCAGTATTTTGAAACGGTCGCCGGTTGCATTTACCCCGGCTACAAAACTGTATTTCTCTTTAGGAATAAGTATAGAAGCTTCAGTAAAATAATTGAACTGGTTCCCTTTAAAATGATGGATGTTGGTAGTGATCTCCCGGTCAAAGGAGGTTACGCTGGCTTTCAGCTGCAATCTGTTGCCGCCAACTATTGTACGATCAACCAACAGATCACCAGTATGACGATCAGTTTTATTCTTTTCAAAGAATTGATGCAGGGCATCTCCTTTTGCTTTTATCACCTGCATATCGCCCCCATTGCGGGTTTCAAAGGTACTGGTATAACCCAGTGCAATGGTTGTTTTGCTATCCGGATAAAAAAAGAACCGGGGATGCAGGACCACCGCATCAATCTTTGGCACGTCGGAAAAGTTATCATCATTTACATCAACAGCATCCTGGTGCGTTATGCCACCAAAAAAGTTATAGCCTGCTTTCTTATTTCGTTTTGCTACATATGTATTGAAATTGCTTTCTTTCAGTGTGCTCTGATTAATCGTAAACATCCCCTCCTGTTCATAACCGGGCCGTTTGGAGATAAGATTGATAAGTCCGCCGATAGCGCCGCCACCATATAATGTAGAAGCAGATCCTTTTATCAGCTCCACCTGTTTAAGATCGAGCGGTGGTATTTGCATAATGCCAAAGCCGCCACTGAACCCATCAAAAAGTGGCATACCATCGCGTAATATTTGTGTATAACGGCCATCCAAACCCTGGATACGTACATTTGAATTTCCAGATACAGCTGAGGATTGCTGAATTTGTATGCCGCTTACATCCCCCAATATACTGGCAATGTTACCGGGTTTAATAGCGTTTTCTTCGTCCATCTCTTCCTTTCCCAGCACTTCCACTTTCAGCGGTGAGTTTTCCATCCGCTGGTTATTACGGGTACTGGCCAGTACTGTTACTTCTTCCATTTCTTTATGCGTAGCAGTTAACAATACTTCATGCCAGCTGGTATCGGGCAAAATAACGGTGAGTATAAAGAGTTCATACCCTACTGAAGAAAACTGAATTGTATGTTTGCCGGCTGACAGCCCGATTATCACGGCCTGGCCACTGTCATTGGTAACAATGCCTTTGCCGCCGGTTGGAGTAACCGATATCCCGGGCAATGCCTGTGCGGTTGTTTTATCCTTAACAGTTACCCGGAAAATTCCCTGGGCAGAAACAGCCAATGTGCATACCAGGCATATAATAAACAGCATCCAGTTCTTCATGCGTTAATTTTATAACGAACCATTTAATACGCATGCAACCTAGTCCGGGAATCTGTCAGGATTTTGAAGCCTTACAATGTAATAGAAAAGATATGTAATCCCTGGTGGTAATCATATTGTAACGTATAGCCAGTTACTGCACAAACCTGTTTTACGATCGACAGGCCCAGTCCGTTCCCATCTGCTTTTGTATCGGGATGGCGATAAAAACGCTGGCTGACCTTTTCCTTTTCCAGGGCGGGCAATAGAGACGTGTTGGATATGGTCAATTGATGGGAGGTCAGTTCTATTTTAATAATCCCCCCATCTTTATTATACCGGATGGCGTTGTTCAACAGGTTATTCACGATAACCTCGGCAAGGTGAGCGTTACAGGAGATATACACCGGCGTTAGTTGCATTTGGAGCGTGATCCTTTTTGAAGCCAGGAGTTCCGCTAACTCGTCGGTTTTTTGCAGAATTATTTTATCCAGATCGATCTTTTCCTGTAGCGGGAATTGTCCATTCTCGATGCGCGCCAGTAATAGCAGGTCATGGTTCAGGCGGGTTAACCGGTTTACAGACTGGCCAATGGTTTGAATGGATTTATCGTGGTGCTGCAATACATTTTCATCCTGCATCAATGCTTCTATATGCGTTCTAATCACCGCCAGCGGGGTTTGCATTTCGTGGGCCGCATTGGCGCTGAACTCTTTCACTACCTGGTAATCCTGTTGCGCGCGGTCCGTCATGCTAATCAGTCGATGGTTCAACAGATCAAACTCGCTAACGCCGCTAACCGGTAATTGCAGGGCCTGCTGTTTGGCCAACTGGTATTGTTCAACCTCCTCTACAGTTTTGTAAAAAGGTTTCCACAGGCGTTTTATCACCATGCGGTTGATGACGTAACCTGCCAGCAAGATGAGGGCTATCATGCCGGCGCCCACTATTATAACCAGCTGTAACAGGTCTTCGGTTTCTACCTGCGATTTGGTTATTGTTGCCCGGTAATTTTTGTCCGCCACCTTAATATCAAATGCCAGTTTCCGCATCCATTCCATTTCATTACTATCCGGGTCCGTAGCCTTTTCACTATAATATATAGTTCCCGGCTGCAGCTTATTGGTAACCACATAGGTGATCTGCTGGTTATAGGCATTCACCACCTCCGGCAGTTTATTATGCATTTGCACATAGGAGATTATTTCCGTTTGTTCCGTACGCAGGGATGCATCCAACTGCTTGAGCAAAACGGCGCGCAAAACAACATAAAATGCCACACTACCTACCACAAATACAATGATGGAAGCGGCGATATTGATGCGGTTATATCGGCTGAACAGTTTCATTTAATGGAAAATTTATACCCCATCCCGTAAATACTATGGATATAATCACCGGCCCCGTACTGAAGTAATTTTTTGCGCAGGTTCTTTACATGGGTGTAAATAAAATCAAGGTTCTCCGCCAGGTCTGCATCATCGCCCCACAGGTGGCTGGCAATAGCGTCTTTTGACAATACCCGGTTCTTGTTCACCAGAAAGTACAATAATAATTCATATTCCTTACGGGTGAGACTTATTTCGGTACCCTGCACCTTTACGGTCTTTGCCTGCACATCAACTTCCAACTCTTCAAAGCGGATGACCGTATTGCCCTGTAAGTTCTTGCGCCGGATAATGGCGGCAATGCGGGCGCTTAATTCAGGTAAGTGAAATGGTTTGGTGAGATAATCATCTGCCCCCAGCTGTAATCCTGTTAATTTATCATCCAGCTCATTACGCGCCGAAATAATGATCACGCCTTCGCTTTTTTGATTGGCTTTTAACTGACGAAGCAGTTCCAGCCCGCTGCCGCCAGGCAGCATAAGATCCAGTACAATACAGTCGTACTGGTAGATCTCGGTTTTTTCCAGGGCATCATGAAAGGTACTGACAGACTCGCAGAGGTACTGCTGGTGATGCAGATAATCCACCATGGCCTTATTTAATGATGGTTCATCCTCAATAATCAGTACTTTCATATTGGTAATTTATGCAAAGTAATATACCAAAACTGAAGAAATTTCGGCTAAAACTATTTCAATCTTCAGGATTTCAACAAAATCACCCCCTTCATTTACACCCTTTTAAGAAGTTATGATTGCTAAATCCCGATATTCTGTACTATTCCACTTCATACTGTTCTTCCTGGTTATCTCATTTATTACAAGAACCGTTTTACTGGCATGGTCATTTCACAAAGCAGATCCTGGTATTGTTTCCTGTTTGCGCATGTATGGCCAGGGACTGATCTTTGATACCATAGTGGCCCTGTGCTTCTGCGTGGTATATTCTTTATATTTATTGATCCTGCCCCAACGCTGGAATACGTCCAGAGTTAATAAAGTAATAACCTATGCCGGCTTTTTTCTGACCGTGCTTATCATCATGTTCTCCTTCTTTGCCGAATTTGCGTTTTGGGATGAATTTGAAAGCCGGTTCAATTTTATTGCGGTAGACTACCTGGTATATACATTTGAGGTTATCAATAATATCAACCAGTCGTATCCCCTGCCCTG
Organism: Niastella sp.; assembly: GCA_021154515.1. Classification (GTDB taxonomy): domain Bacteria; phylum Bacteroidota; class Bacteroidia; order Chitinophagales; family Chitinophagaceae; genus Niastella. The sequence continues at coordinate 4,411 of JAJKIL010000279.1, forward strand.
GCTTATCAGTGGCATGTTGTTGCTGACGGGGCTGGTGCTCTTTATTTTTTATAAAAGAAGGTTCTTTCAACAGAGTTTTAAATCTGATACTCCTTTTGCTACGCGCCTTTTATATACCGGCATGGTAATATTTGGTGCATTTATGGGCCTTTTATTCATCTCCAATTCCTGGGCCGATGGACAGCACAACCGGTATCAGAATGAATTATCGAAGGCAGGTATCTACTCCTTCTTTTCTGCTTTCAGGAATAATGAATTGAACTATTATGATTTTTATGCGAAGGAACCGGAAGAAAGCGCTTTTTCAATAGTACGTTCAGATCTGCAGGAGCCCAATTCGCCATTCATGGCGAACGGTTACACCATCAGGCGGCAAATAGCTAATGCCGGGATGGAGCAAAAGCCTAATGTGATAATGGTAACCATTGAAAGTTTCAGTGCCGATTTTATGGAACATTTTGGCAATACCAGCCACATTACACCGGTGCTCGATGCCCTGGCTGATTCGGCCATTCTGTTCACCAATATGTATGCAACAGGCACGCGTACCGTGCGGGGTATGGAAGCTTTGACGCTGTGCGTTCCACCCACCCCCGGTAATAGTATTGTGCGGCGCAGCGATAACCAGGGTTTGTTTACCGTTGGCAGCATTTTTAAAAAAGCAGGTTATTCCCGCTCATTCTTTTATGGGGGTGACGGTTATTTTGATAACATGAATAACTTCTTTGGCAGTAACGGATTCGATATAATCGATAAAGGCGGCCGGTTTGAACCGGGCGATCATTTCACCGGCGCCCGAAGTATTATTGATGACAAGAACATTCATTTTGCCAATGCCTGGGGCATTTGTGATGAAGACCTGTACGATGCAGTTATCAGGGAGGCTGATGAGCGTTATGCCAAACAACAGCCCTTTTTTGATTTTGTGATGACCACCAGCAATCACCGTCCTTTTACTTATCCCGATAAAAAGATCGATATTCCTTCCGGCTCAGGCCGGGATGGAGCCGTAAAATATACTGATTATGCCATTGGGGAATTACTGAAAAAAGTACGCACCAAACCCTGGTTCAATAATACGGTATTCATTTTTGTGGCCGATCATTGCGCCAGCAGCGCCGGTAAAAATGAGATCAATGTTTCAAAATACCATATTCCCTGTATCATTTATAATTTGAAAAACGATGCCAGTCACGTCATCGATAAACAATGTTCGCAGATAGATATGTTTGCCACCTTATTCGGTCTGATGAACTGGCAATACGAATCAAACTGGTATGGCAAGAATGTGTTGTTACCAACCTTTCAACCCAGGGCCTATGTTGCTACTTATCAAAAGCTGGGTTATCTGCAACACGACAGCCTGGTGATTGCCAGTCCGCAACAACAGGTTACCACCAGTATCTGGAATGCCAAAACAGATGAACAGCATGTTATAAAGAATGATTCAGCATTGAGCAGGAAGGCAATTGCGGCATATCAAACAGCCTATTATTTGTTTAAGCATGGGGGGATGAAAGAGTAGCAAGGCAGACGGCAGACAGGACAAAAGCAAAAAGCCCACACCGGTTACCGGAGTGGGCTTTTATGTTGTATTAACTTTGTCAACCTTATCAACCCCCTCAACTTACCTGCAAACTTCTAACAATTCCCAATTCTAACCCCCGCAACTCTGCTAATCCCCGTAACCGGCCAATGGCACTATAGCCCGGGTAGGTAGTTTTATTCAGGTCATCCAGCATCTGGTGACCATGATCGGGGCGCATGGGTAATGATACTTTTCTTTTTTGCATAACCAGCACCAGTTCTTTTATCACCGCATACATATCAACATCACCCGTGAGGTGATCGGCTTCAAAGAAGTTGCCGGCCCCATCTCTTTTTGTGCTGCGCAGGTGTACAAAATGAATGTGATCGCCATAGCGTTGTACTATGCCGGGCAAATCATTGTCTGTCCTTACGCCTAATGAACCCGTGCAAAAACACAACCCGTTTGCGTTGAAAGACACCGCCTCCAACATATCCTTTACATCCTGTTCGGTGCTCATAATACGGGGCAATCCCAATACCGGGTATGGCGGATCATCCGGATGGATAGCCATTTTCAATCCACATTCCTCTGCCACAGGCACTACCTGTTGCAGGAAATAAAACAGGTGTGCTTTTAATTGCTGCGCATCGATGTGGCGATAGGTTGTCAATGCAGCCAGTACCTGCTCCTTCGTAAAAGGTTCATCACTGCCTGGCAGTCCCAACAAGGCATTGCGGTACAAGGTTTCTTTTTTCTGAGGTGTTATGCTGTCGAGATAATGCCTTGCGCCGCTCAGTTCTTCCTTTGTATATTCTTTTTCGGCACCCGGTCTTTCCAGCATAAACACATCAAAGGCAATAAAGGCCAGCCGTTCAAAGAACAGGGCCTTACTGCCATCGGGCATTTTATAGTTAATATCGGTTCTAACCCAATCAAGTATGGGCATAAAATTATAGGTGATAACCTGTAACCCACAGGCAGCTACATTACGCAGACTTTCCTTGTAGTTTTGAATGTACTGCTGGTAATTACCGGTTTGCTTTTTAATGTCTTCATGCACCGGTAAGCTCTCAATGACCGTCCAGCTCATGCCCGCCGCTTCGATCATGGCTTTTCGTTTGTTGATCTCGTCTACAGTCCATACATCACCCACGGGAATGTGGTGCAGGGCCGTTACTACTCCGGAACATCCTGCCTGCCTGATATGTTGTAATGGAACGGGATCGTTTGGCCCGAACCAACGCATGGTATACTCCATGATAGAATATTGAATATTGAATGATGAATATTGAATTTCGAAGTAAAAGAAATAAAGAATTAAAAATGTTAAATGAGAAATGAAAAAGTGAAATACAATACTGTATTTAGTTTCTAATTTCTCATTCTTAATTCTTCATTTTTAATTTCCCT
>JAJKIL010000280.1 GCA_021154515.1 Niastella sp.
ATACCTATTTCTTCGTTGCAATAACGGCATAAAAAGCAGGTTTAGCTTTATAGGCTCTGTCAAACAGGGTAGGGTAGTTCGTTCTTCCGCGGATTGGGAAGTCATTTAGCCATGACTGGCCATCATTTACGCCCCAGAACGTGATGCGGCTGATCTTGTCTTTATGTTTCAGGAATAGCTTAAACAGATCTTCATACCCTTTGGTCAATACGTTTTGTACCGAGTCGGGCAAGCCGTTGGGATAGGGATCTTTACCTGTACTGTTCCCGGCTGTGGCGCTTACGTCTGCGTTGTCTCTGTCCCAGGGGTTAGGCAGCACACTGAGATCAAGTTCGGTGAACATCACTTTCACCCCGAGCGCTGAAAAGTCAAGGATGCTTTGTTCTATTTCAGCCAATGGGATATGCGAAGCCCGCCAATGTCCCTGGATGCCTACGCCATCAATACGCACACCGGCCGCCTTGATCTTTTTTATTATTTCTACAGCGCCGGCTCTTTTCTTCGGTTGCTCAATATTATAATCATTATAATACAGTTCTGTATGGGGGGCTGCTTTTTGCGCAAGACGGAATGCTTCCACGATATAATCTTCACCCAGTAGCTGCAGGAATATCGATTTGCGCAACGAGCCGTTCTCTTCCAGTGCCTCATTTACCACATCCCATGAAAATACTTTTCCATCGTAACGGCTCGCCAGGGTAGTAATGTGGTTGGTAAAGAACTGCCTGAGCGAATCGGGGCTTTTTATGCTTCTTACAAAATCAGGCAACTGACTGTGCCAGATAAGCGTATGCGCAGTTATTTTGATCTTGTTCTTTTGGCCATATGCAACCAGCTGGTCTGCCAGTGTAAAATTATACTGGTCCCATCCCGGATGGATGATAGCCGCTTTCATAATATTTTCAGGGGTGGCTGCGTTGAATTGCAGGGGTATCAGTTGAGCGGCAGCCGGGTCCTTTTCCTGTATCTGGGCAGTGTTCAATGCGGTGCCGATCAGAAAGTCATTCTTAAATGTTTCTTTCAGTGAAGGAATAGGTGACTGGTTCTGATTTTGCGCCTGTAGTTGCAGGGGCGCAAAAGAACAGGTAGTAGTAAGTGTAACGAAGGTTATAAATATCTTGATCATGGATGCGTTGTTTCATTGAAGCTTTTTCTTAAAGAAGATTGTCTGATAACGAGGTCTGACCGCACAATAATTGTTTTTGTATGGTGCAGATTGGTTAAACCCTGCAGGTGATTGATCAGGTTTAATGCCGCCAGTTCACCCATTTCTGTACCCGGGTACCTGATGGTGGTAAGTTGTGGTTCAATGATCTTGCTGATGGCATCGTCATTAAAACCAACCACCGCAATGTCGTGTGGAATGCGAATGCCATGTTCTTTCAGCGTTTGCATACAAACCGCTGCTGAAAAGTCATTGGTTATGAAAGCCCCATCGGGCCTTTTGTTCATGCGAATGATCTCCAGGGCAGCTTCTACGCCGCAATGTTCGCTCAGGTCTTTTATCAGTACCAGGTTTTCATCATAGGCAATACCGGCGTCTGCCAGGGCGGCAACATATCCCTTGTGCCTTTGGCCGTACACATTCCGCCTCAGATCTGCTGTTACCAGTACAATTTGTTTGCAACCCTGTTCAATCAGGTGCTGTGTGGCCTTGTAACCGCATGTATAATTATCTATGATGACTTTGGTGCTGTTCGTATTCTCCTCTACCCGGTCGAAAAAAACAACCGGGATGTTCTTTTCTTCGAAGGGATTGAAATGATCGAGGTTTTCGGTATTGGAAGCAAGCGACGCTATCAGCCCGTCTACTCTTTTATGAAATAAGTTCAACGCATTGGCTGCTTCCTTTTCAAAGCTTTCTGAAGAATGGGCGATAATGAGATCGTAGCCTGCTTCGGTGGTGACTTTCTCTATGCCGGCCAGCACAGAGGTGATAAAATTACTTTTCAGTTCATGCACCAGCACGCCGATGGTATTGGTGCGCTGGTTTCGCAGGTTGCGGGCAAAAGTGTTTTTGCGATACCCAAGCTCTTTTGCGGCTTCATGAATAACCTTGCGGGTTTTCTTTTTTACCACGGGGTCGTCATTCAAGGCCCGGCTTACTGTAGCGGGTGAAAGGTTTAGTTTTTCGGCAAGGTCGTATATGGTAACTTCTTTATTAAGCATATTTGTTAATGCAATCGCTTGCATAAAAATCGTAAAAAAAGTAGTACAACCAAATTTTCTTTTATAAACAGCTTATATATAAGCATGGGTAGGAGGCAAGTAGTCGGGTCAAGGAAATAAAAAATTATAAAAAAGATGCAATCGGTTGCAATATTTTGAAAAAAAACCTACATTCGATCCGCCAATTGTTTATTATGCTTGCCGTTTTATTGTACATCAACTGTCTCACCCCTCTCTGCCTTTTTTATTATAAAGGCATAAAAAAGTCTTTTACACATTTATTTACCTGTTGCAAACTGGAGTGATCTTATGCCCGCGGCCAGCAGAAAAACTATGCGGTATCATTACTTAAAACTGCTTTTATGAATGCTTTATTAAAAACGATTACAGCCAACTGGCGCTTTCAGAACCGGCCAGCACGAAACTGGTTCCTGTTTTCAACAGCTTTCTTTTTTGCATTACTTTTTTCCTTACCTGTTTGGGCGCAAAACAACATACGCGTGCAAGGCAGGGTGTTGGATGAATCGGGGCAACCTGTAGCCGGCGCTACCATTTCCCTGAAAGGTTCTAGCGTTGGCACAAATGCCGATGAAAAGGGCCATTTTGCCATCACGGTTCCTTCGAACGGTATCCTCGTTGTTACTTCGGTAAACTTTGAACGGCAGGAATTGCCCGTCAATAACAGGGAGACCCTAGAAGTAAAGCTGCTTCCCCTGGCAAAGATAGAGGGTGAAGTAATTGTGGTAGGATATGGCACCCAACGGAAGGAGGCAGTAACGGGCTCCGTAGCTTCTATCAATGGCGACAAAATGCGGGAGGTGCCCGCGCCTAATATCTCACAGGCTTTGCAGGGACGTTTACCCGGGGTGGAAATGGCACAAACTTCTTCCAAACCCGGCGCTGCCATGCAGATCCGTATCAGGGGCACGCGTTCGCTTACCACCGATAACGATCTGTATCGCAACGATCCGTTGATCGTGTTGGATGGTATTCCCTTTCCCGGGAATATCGGCGATATCAACCCGAACGATATCAAAAGTGTTGAGGTATTGAAAGATGCCTCCGCCACTGCCATTTACGGATCACGTGGCGCCAACGGCGTTATTTTGATAACTACTAACAGAGGACAAAAAGGGGCAAAACCAAGAATATCATACAACGGCTATTACGGCATACAAAAATTGTTTGCGAAAGTGCCTATGATGAACGGGCCTGAATTCGCTGCGCTTCGTAAAGCATCCGGCAGGTACACTACACAGCCAGGCGGCGATGAATCTGATAGCACCAATACCGATTGGCAAAACCTGTTTTATAAAGATGGCGCGGTAACAAGCCATGATCTTAATATTTCCGGTGGCGCTGAAAAAGGCAGCTACAACTTCGGTGTAGGCTACTATCAAAATCAGGCAGTAATTCCCACTCAGCAATACAGGCGTTATTCCATGCGCGGTTCATTAGACCAGGAAGTAGGTAAATATGTGCGGATTGGTTTTACTACAAATAACAATTATAACCTTACCCAGGGCAGCCAGGTAGGGTTATACGGGGTATTAAGCATGTCGCCAATTGCCAACCCGTATAATGCCGACGGTTCATTGAAAAGAATAATAAAGATGCCGTTAGATGACCAGTGGGTACTTACAAGAAGTGTAGTAGACAAATTAAAAGATCAGTGGTTAAGTGAAACCCGTGGATATGCCACTTACAATTCCGTGTATGGCGAAGTAAAAATTCCCTGGGTAGAGGGGTTGAAGTACCGTACCAACCTCGGTCTCGATTTTATTCAATCCAACGACGGCAATTATACAGGCCAGGGCATAGGCAGCAGCAATCCGTTGACCGTTTCCACAGCCGGGACCGGTAATTCTCATACCTATCATTGGGTGGTGGAGAACCTGTTGAACTATGATCGCACTTTTGCCCACAAGCATACATTGAACGTAGTGGCCCTGTACTCCGCCGAACAAAACAAGTATAGCAGATCGTCTATGTCGGCCAAGGATCTTCCTGCCGACGCTTTCCAGTTCTATAATCTGGGCCAGGCAGTTGGTGAAAAAACGATCGATCCAAATAACCAGGACTACCAGTTGACCGGCCTGATGTCGTGGATGGGCCGTGCAATGTATACCTATGATAACCGCTATATGCTGTCGGCTACTGTGCGCTCTGATGCTTCTTCGAGGCTTGCACCCGGCCATCAATGGCATACTTATCCGGCCATCTCTGCAGGATGGAATATAGCGAATGAATCTTTCATGAAGGGAATTACCCCCATCAATAGCTTGAAACTGCGTGTAGGCTATGGACAAACCTCCAACCAGGCAGTGGCGCCTTATGCTACCCTGGGGCGGTTAACTGTGCGGCCTTACAATTTTGGCGATAATTACGCAGTAGGGACTTATGTGAGCCAGTTGCCAAATGCAAGTTTGGGTTGGGAATACTCGGTTACCTGGAATTATGGTCTCGACTTCTCGTTGTTTAACAATCGCCTGTCGGGTACTATTGAATATTATAAAACGAATACGAAGGATATTCTGCTGCCTCTGAGCCTGCCTGGTACATCAGGCGTGCCTGGCATTACTTCAAACATTGGAGAAACACAGAATAAAGGGATAGAATTGACGCTTAATGGCAGCATACTGAAAGATCACAACGGCTGGAACTGGGATGCAGGCATCAACTTTTATGCTAACCGCAACAAACTGGTATCGCTTGCATCGGGACAAACCCGCGATGAGGGCAATGCCTGGTTCATTGGGCATAACATAGATGCGTTGTATGACTACGAGAAAGTGGGCTTATGGCAGGACAAGGATCAATACCTGAATGTGCTGGAAGGACCGGCAGGCAAAGTAGGCATGATAAAAGCAAAATACACCGGCGATCATAATCCCGACGGTTCACCGGTACGCGCAATCGGCCCCGATGACAGGCAGGTAATAGATGTAGATCCGGATTTCCAGGGTGGCTTTAACACAAGAGTATCTTATAAAGGATTTGACCTGGGTGTTGTGGGTATCTTTAAAAGTGGCGGGGTGTTGGTGAGCACACTCTACGGCCCTGCTGGCTATCTGAACATGATGACCGGTCGCAGGGGAAATATTAAAGTGGATTACTGGACCCCTGATAACACAGGCGCAAAATATCCAAATCCTGCCGGCCCGCTCAGTGGCGATAATCCAAAATATGCAAGCACCCTGGGTTATTTTGATGCCTCTTATGTGAAGATCCGCACCATTTCACTGGGTTATAATTTCAATGAAAAGTTGCTCAGGTCCTCTGCGGTAAAAATGCGTATGTACTTCACTGTACAAAATCCGTTCGTACTGTTTTCTCCTTTCCATAAAGAATCTGGTATGGACCCTGAAACCAATTCTTATGGCAATGAAAATGTAGCAACAGGTGGTTTTCAGAAACGTATTCTCACTGTAGGTTTTAACACGCCTGCTACCCGTAATTATGTGCTGGGCGTTAATTTGTCACTTTAAATCCTGTTAACATGAAACGCATACAAATAAATATTTTTATAGGATCTGCGCTGATCCTCGTATTGGCAGCAGGTTGTTCCAAAATACTGAAAGAAGAACCGCGCAGTATTTACACGCCTGAATTTCTGAAAACAGAAAAAGGTATTCAGGGGGGTATAACATCGCTCTATGCCCACCTTCGTTATATTTACGGCCAGGCTTATTATTATAACGCCTGCGAAACAGGAACGGATGAAGCAACCTGGGCGCAACAGGCCGATGGGAACTTCAAGGACCACGATCTTTCCGGTGTAGGCCAATTAACGCCTTCAACCAGCCGTTCGGATGTTATTTGGGGAACAGCCTTCTCCAATATCAACACTGCCAATGGTATTATTGATAATGCCAGCACCGTTGGTCTTTCGGCGGCCCTTATCGCCGAAGCAAAATTTTTCCGCGCATTCGATTACTTCCTGTTAGTGCAAACATTTGGCGGTGTTCCGTTAGACCTTGGTTCGGGAGAACTGAAGTTCAATACCTCAAGCGTAAGAATATCTACCCGCAATACAGTACCTGAGGTATATACGAAAGCCATCTTTCCCGACCTGGTGACAGCAGTAAACGATTTGCCGGCAATGCCCCGAACTACCGGTGCTGTTACCAAAGCACTGGCCCGGCTTTATCTGGCCAAGGCTTATTTAACATATGCCTGGTGGCTGCAAAATCCTAATAATATTCCTACTTATCCCGAAACACCCCGCACTGATCCCGATGGGCACAATGCACAGTGGTATTTTCAGCAGGCATACGATATAGCCACAACGGCTATAGAAAATCCTGGTCCGTTCGCATTACAGCCTACGTTCTATGATATTCATGTGGGAACCAAAGACCGTAACAATGAAATAATGCTGTATGCAGACCATACGGAAAAAAGCGAGTTTTATAATGCTTCCAGCCTTACCTATGGCAGTGGCGGCGCTCCGGATAATTTTGCCGGTTGGATGATGACCTGGAACTATACCGAGATCCAAAGCAGTGCGTCTGCGGCATCATGGGGTGCTAAAAACACCGTTATCCGGGAGGCCGAACAGCACCTGGGACGCCCATGGACCCGTATGTGTCCTACCATTGATGTAATTAAAAACACCTTTGCCGACAAAACCAATGATTCCCGCTACGACGGTACATTTACTACCGTTTATCGCGGCAACTGGAATAAAGCGGGTGATGCTACTGCGACTTATTATAATGCCAACTTTATGCAGGTTAAACAAGGTGATGCATTACTCACTTTTCTGAACGATGAACCGGTTACACCTATCGATTACACCAATTCAACCTATAAAAGCAATATCGGCGCAGGCGTGTTAGCGGGCAGACCTGATTTTGTGATCTCTCCGAATGGCATAAGCAGGATCGTATATCCCGGGCTCTGGAAACTGGGTCCCTATCGTACTGACAATGCCGGTGGAGTAGGTCAACCAAACGCATCCTCTACCCGTCCTTACAACATTGCGAAGTTCTCTGAATTGTACTTTGTTGCTGCAGAAGCTGCCGTAATGGGCGCAACACCCAAAGCCGGAAAAAGCGCCAGGGAATTGATCAATGTAATCCGGGCCCGCGCAGGTAAATGGAGCTGGGATAACAATGGCAACGTGGCCAAAGTGCAGGACAATAGTGCCGCCATGACCGCTGCCACCCCTGCCACTATAGACATCTACTATATCCTGGCAGAACGTTCAAGGGAATATTATGGCGAGGGTTATCGCTGGTTCGACCTGGTGCGTACCCAAAAATGGGCTGAACTGGCCGGCTCTTTTAAAATTTGCGGTACTGCAAAGGGCGATCATACCCCTGTTACGTACACACGCACTATTCAACCATATCTCTATCTGCGCCCAATTCCGAGCGGACAGATCCAGGCCATGGATATGACCGACGATCAGAAAAAGGCATACCAAAACCCCGTATATCAATAGGGAAGTCCATCTTAAATAAAAAAAGGTTGGTTGTCTGCAAGGGCAACCAACCTTTTTACTATAACCCAAACAGAACCATTTAACTGTCCTTGTTTGGGTTTGCTTTTCTAACCTTTGCAATGAATGCTGAAGGCAGCATGTTGAATTGGCTTTTGAACGATTTGGCAAAATAATTAGAGGTGGTAAAGCCAACCTGGTAAGAGATCTCCGAGATGGTCATGGTGCTTTTTTCCATTAATGCGGCTGCTTTCTTCAAACGGAATGAACGAATATATTCCACCGGCGTTTGACCGGTCAGTTCAAGCAGCTTGGCATATAAGGTGCTTCTGCTCATCCCAAACTGCTTGCTTAAGTTCTCTACAGACAATTGCGGATTGGTCAGGTTGCTTTCAAGATAGGTGGCTATTTCAGTCAATAATTTTTCATCCGCCGATTCTACTACTGGTTCAGTGGCCGTTAGCTTTATCTGCTTCGAGTAAGTGCTTTGCATGGTGTTCTTTAAAAGAAGCAGGTTTTTTATTTTGGCATTTAATACTTCAAAATTGAATGGCTTGGTAATATAATCATTGGCGCCTGTTTCCAATCCTTTGAGTTGCTGTTCCTGTCCCGTCATGGCAGTGAGCAGGATCACCGGGATATGACTTGTTCTTTTATCGGATTTTATTTTTTTAATCAATTCAATTCCATCCATTTCAGGCATGCTTATATCACTTACGATCAGCTGGGGATGATTGGACAATGTCTTTTGCCATCCCTCTTTGCCGTTAGTTGCTTCAATTACCTTATACTTATTCCGCAGGTTGTCTTTCATATAAAATCTGAAATCATCATTGTCCTCTACCAGCAGCACAGACAACGCATTATTCATAGTA
>JAJKIL010000281.1 GCA_021154515.1 Niastella sp.
GCCTTAGGCGGTATCAATATTTCCAATCAAACCCAGGACATTGGCCTCGCCTTCAACAACCCGGCATTATTACGGCCTGTTATGCATACCCAGGCAAACATGGTTTTCAATTCTTTTTATGCCGGTATAAAGAACTATCATCTCATAGGGGGGTATCATGTTAATTCCCTTAACACCACTTTTGCAGCAGGTATTAATTATTTTAGTTATGGGTCGATAGCCGAAACCGATATGATGGGGAATGTGTCAGGCAACATGCGCCCGGTGGATTATGTAGCCCAGATCAGCGCCGCCCGGCAATATGGAGAGCGCTGGCATTACGGCGTTACGGCCAAATTCATCCATTCATCCTATGGCATTTATCGCTCATCGGGCATAGCTATGGATATCGGCATTGCCTATGCCGATTCCACTCATTTATGGCAGGCTTCCCTTGTGGCAAAGAATATGGGCGCGCAGTTAAAACAATATACCGGCAGCAGTAGTGGCGATCTGCCGTTTGATCTGCAAGCGGGTATTTCAAAACGGCTGGCCCATGCACCGTTGCAATTTTCGTTAACAGTAAATCAGTTGCACCACTTTGATACTCGTTATAATGACACTTTATTTAACAGTGAAACGGGTTTAGCACAGGATAGCAAAGAAAAAAAATATATATTTGACAAGTTTTTCAGACATGTGACCCTGGCTGTGCAATTATTTGTTGGTGATAAAATTGAAGTAACAGCCGGGTATAATTACCTCCGCCGCAAAGAACTGAACATAACAAACGCCGGCAACGGACTAAACGGCTTTTCAATGGGTGTTGGCGTGTTATTCAAAAAAATCCAGATCCGCTACGCGAGGAGTTATTATCAAAATAATTCTTCCTATAACCAATTCGGCTTAAACCTCAGGCTAAACGACTATTTCGGCTCAGGCGGATTATTGAACAGAGCAGGAAATAATTAATTGTTTCCCCTTAATTTCTCTTAACCGCTTTCCTTGAACTTTTAAAATTTAAGGGTAATGGAAGTTTGTTTATCCCACAAAATCAGTAATCTTAATTTTCGCCATTAACTAAACCTTTTCTTAATGATCAAAGTGATTATAGCAGATGATCACAAATTAGTACGCGAGGCCTGGAACCTGCTGCTCAGCAGGGATAAAAGGCTGTCGATAATTGCCATCTGTGAAAACGGACGCCAGGTAATTGAAGCCTGCAAAACACTTTCACCCGACGTGGTATTAATGGACATCAATATGGAACCGGTGAGTGGTATTGAAGCAACCAGGGCCATCAGGGAGCATACTAATGAAATTCGTATTATTGGCATTTCCGTTCATACCGATCTCCCTTACATCAATGCCCTTATGCATGCGGGCGCCAATGGATATGTTACCAAAAACTCTTCCGGTGAGGAAATGATCAAGGCTATTATGCTGGTGATGGAAGGGAAGCAATATTTCTGTAAAGAGATAGCGGATATAATTAATTCCTAACGCGAAGTTGAAGGGCTGAAGTAGGAGGTAAGAAATTCAAGATTCATATAATAAGAAAAGGATCACCTGTATAACAGATGATCCTTTTTTAGTATTGTTTATCTTACTTCCTTCTTGTTTCGGCTGTTCTATCCAACCAGCTCTTTTTCTTCCTTAAAAGCCTCACGCGGTGTAATTCCCAACAAATTAAACATGGCCTGGTCCTCATCAAAACTGGGGTTAGGCGTGGTCAGTAATTTCTCCCCGGTAAAGATGGAGTTGGCGCCGGCCATAAAGCACAGGGCCTGGTCCGAAACGCTCATGGTAGCCCGGCCTGCACTCAAACGCACCATGGCTTTGGGCATCAGAATACGGGCGGTAGCGATCATTTTCACCATATCCCAAACATCAACTTTCTGATTGTTTTCGAGCGGCGTACCGGCTACAGCCACCAGTGCATTAATGGGCACACTTTCCGGATGCTCAGGCAGGGTGCTAAGGGTATGCAGCATTTTAACACGGTCGGCATGAGTTTCGCCCAAACCAACAATACCACCACAGCAAACGGAAATACCGGCCTTACGAACATTGTCCAGTGTTTCCAGGCGGTCGTTATAAGTGCGGGTAGTAATGATCTCGGTATAATATTCTTTAGAAGTATCCAGGTTGTGGTTGTAGGCATATAAACCTGCATCCGCCAGTTTTTTGGCTTGTGTTTCGGTAAGCATGCCCAGGGTGCAGCATACTTCCATCCCCATTTCATTAACACCTTTTACCATGTCAATTACGCGGTCGAAGTCGCGGTTATCTCTCACTTCACGCCAGGCGGCGCCCATGCAAAAACGGGTTGAACCGGCTGCTTTTGCCTTGGCGGCATATTCCAGCACCTGGTCTTTTTGCATTAAAGCATGTACATCAACACCTGTACTGTAGCGGGCTGCCTGCGGACAATAAGCACAGTCCTCCGAACAACCTCCGGTTTTTATAGAAAGCAGGGTGCAAACCTGTACTTCTCCTGTGTCGTTGTACTGCCTGTGTATGGTGGCAGCACGATAAATGAGCTCAAGCAAGGGGGTATTGTAGATTTCCTGTATTTCTTCAATCTTCCAGTCGTTTCTAATCATGCGGTTTTCATTTAATTAATGGGAATTAAATTAATGGCGAAGATACATTGTTGAACGTTTTATACAACTTTTAGTTCAGTTGGCGATTGAATCCTTTTTATCCATTATATAGATAGATGAATCTTTCAGGAGCGGCAGATTTTGCTTAAACAGTTTATTAAACACCACCCTGAACTGGTTAACGCCTGAGATGCTGTCGTACAACCCTTTATAATCGTTATCCGGGTAATACACCGCGTTCAGGTTCTGAAAATAGCGTACCGGGAATACCTCTTTGGTGGAGTCCCTGTTGCCATGATCGCCCATAAGAATGATCACGGCCGAAGGATTCTGTTGCTGAATAGCGGTTATCATTTCCCTGATGCGGCTATTGGCATAAGTTACATATTCCAGGTAGGCCGAAATGGGAAAGCTGGTGTTTTCCCGGGTAATGGTGGCTATATCTTTCAGGTTGCCGTTTTTGTCGTAATAATAGGGATTGTGTGGCAGGTAAAAATGGGCGTACACGAAACGCGGCCGGGTGCTTTTGACAGCCGCGCTTGTTTTTACCAGTTCAATGAACCGCTGGTTATTATGATTGGCGTTCATAATATCACCACCCCAAAACCATTTAAACGGATACCATTTAGCCAACTTCAAGCCAATATCCTTTCGCAAATAGGCCAACATCGTTCGTTCAGTGATTAACCTGGTGTTCAGGGGCAGAAAGTCCTGTTCAACAAGGGAAGGGTGCCCGGCCAGGTTAAAAATGGAGTAGTTCACAATATCATAACCCGCTGCACTCAGTTTTTTTATCACTTCGTTATTACGGATCAGCGTTTCGCAGTTATTATAATCATTCAGGGTTACCTGCCCTGGGTGCTCTATGCCTTGCAAATACGACATATTCAGGATAGAGGCCATTGAAAAGGGCGTGAAATTATAATTGGACCGGCTGTGGGCCTGGATGCTGAATTTTCTTTGTAACAGAAAACTGTCAAGGTGGTTATGAAACTGGTACCATTGCGCCAGGGCCACGGTGCTGGCATACGCATCCATTAACAGAAAATAAATGTCGGGTTTATTACAGCTGTCGCACGGCTGATAGGTATTGTTCTTTGCAAATGAGTAAACTGATAACCCGGGATCATTAGGGCGAAAGTTTTTTGACACAAGACTACCAACATCAACAAGAATATAAAAGATTAACAACAGGTTCAAAAACACTGTAAGCCGTTTAAAGGATTTATTGGTCTTTTTCAGGTATACAATAACAGCAATAACTAGTATGAAGAATACACTAAACAGTACTATGTATTTACTGAAAAAAGGCGCAGCATGTGCTTTTAAAAAATCAAATAGGACGCCAAAGAAAAAATAGCTGGCCATTATCAAAAAGGCCGCCAGCGCTGCTTTGGGTATATTGCGAAGGAACAACCAGCATATTACTGCCACCACAAGGGAACCTGCCGTATAAACAAGGGCTAACAAGGCGCCTTCGCCCGGGCTGATAAAACCATAATTTTCGAGGTAGCCGTGTAGTACAAAAAATACAGGGAGTAAGATCAGGTAAACAGCATACGAATGCAGTTTTGAAAACATAGGCTATTTTCTTTTCATTCTGTATAAGGTTCTGCTGGTACCCACTACAGCCTTCTTCTCAAGAGTATCAAAGTATTTTGAAAAATATTGCTCAAAATTGGCCTGATCGTAATCGACAAATGTATCGGGCCTGGTTGCCAGCATCTGCTTCACTTTTTCATCTTCTTTCGGCACAAATTCAATGATCAGTTCAGGCGCAATGTCGTTAAAGTAGTCGGCCAGTACGGGCATCGAGATATTCTTGCCAATAACCAGGTGGTGAACAAGGGCCAGCGCCGCTACCAAATCGGTTTTAATGCGATCGTGAAATGCAGCCCGTTCCTGGTTGTGAAACCCAATGGCGGGGGAGGGGTTGGCTATATCCAACATTAATGGCAATATATTCTGAATGTTTTTTTGCTTTACCTCCTGGTACAGCCTTGAAATACACCGGTTGTCTGAATCGGTGGCTATTACCTGCATATTGTGGCTGGCGAATAACCGCGAGAAATACCCATCATTAGCGCCAAGGTCCAGCACGCTGCGGGCATTGGTTTGCTGGCAAAACTCCCGGATGATCTTTTCTTTCTCCTGCAAATATTCCTTACTCAGAATGGTGTCTTCGTAGTAATTGCTCCAGGTTGTTTTATACGTTTTGTTTGCCGGGAAATTGGTAATGATGTTGGTAAGATGGCTGATCACATCCAGCAGTTTCTTTTTACTGAATGTGGCGGCAGTGTGTTTGTTGTTGGCCCGTGGGCTGGTGGTAGCCGAGTGTTGCAGGTACACATGCAACCATACACCCAGGCTCAAACGGCTTTTTAACGGCAACAGCTTAGCCACAAAATCAACCGGAATGCCATCGATATAGGTGCTGAGTATTTTTTGAATATCTGTTTTCAGGTAATGTTCCAGGTATAAAGGGAACAGAAAACATTGACAGAACTGCCGGTACGCGATCCAGGGTTGTTTGGGATCGTAGGTATCGAACGAAAGCGTGTCAATAAATACCGGCTTTCCCTTGTGGAATTGAATATTGTAGGGCGTGGCATCTTTCAGGATCATGCCATGCTGTAAAGCTGTTTTTAGTACGGAAAGCGTGAGCAGGGCCGCATCCTGCAGCTGTTCAAAACACCATTCGTAGGGATAGCTGATAGGGGAAATGGGTTCGGGAAGCAGGGTAGTGTACCACTCCGACATACCCGTTTTATTGTCTGCCACTTCCTCATGGGCAATAAGTTGATTGCGGTCAACCAGCTGTTTGTACAAACCTGAGTCCAGCAGCTGACGGTATTGCGCGGCGTAAAATTGATTTACCTGCCGGTATATTTTCCCTTCCGATTCAAATACAAAGCCCGAGGGGTCTTTAAATGAGGAAGGATGGCGTGTATAGGTTGTCATTTAGCGATATCCTCTCCCTCAGTATCTTCTTTTTTAGGCTTCCAGAAGAAAGCCTTTACCTTCCACCATATATTTTTAAAGTAGAACAATGCTCCTAATATAGCGGCAATAATTACCTGAATAAGGTAACTGCCACTGCCCGGATCTATATACATCAAAAAGATTTTGGCTAACACTTTTAAAATTTGGGAATAAAAGTAAAAAAGATATCAGAACGAAAAAAAATATTTAATTTTCTCGATCTAATAAAACGTTTTTTCAACCTGGATAGTATTTTTCCCAAAATGATCATAAAAACAACTGGTAGTAGGAAGGCCTGGAGAAAAGGGTTTATAAGCTTTTTACTGCTTTTTCTTTTGGTGGCAATGTCGAATTGGTTTGCAAGGAAAAAAATGGATTATTCGTATGCCGACCTTCCAGGCTATAATCAGCTATACGAAACAAAGGAACAAACACGAATCACCTGCCTGACCGATAACAAAAACGGTTCAATTTCCATTGCTTTTGCTGGCAAAGCCCTTCGTAAGCAGAACGATTTCAGGGTTTACCAAAAAGATTCCTTATTGGCTACAGGGAAGGCGGAAAACTGTACGTTTCAACCACTCCTGGGCACCAGGGAATATAATATCAGGATCAATGAAGCTGCCGGGTATGTAACTTTTACATTAAACAATACGCCCGATTCCCTGTACCGCATTTTTGGTAACAGCAGTACCGTAACCTTCGAAATAACCGGTTCCAATGTACCTGTTGCACCCAATGATTTATACAGTATTACCGATTGGGCAATTAGTTATGATGATCAGCCTGAAACGGAGAAAAAAGCGGTCGATAACTATTTAAGGGATTCTATACATATTATGCCTGCCGAAGCTACCGCCGAACGCATTCTAAAAATATCGGATTTCATTTTGCAACGGGTTAAGGGTATGGATGGTGTTCCTTCAGATTCTATGTCGCAGTTATCGCCGGTAAATCAATTAAAATGTGCCCAGTCGGGCCGGTCAAAAATATGGTGCGGCATCTACACGCGTATCTTTTGTTTTTTTGCAAACAGGGCGGGGATACCGGCGCGGGTCATCGATTGTGGCAATACCAGGGCTGGAATTTCAGGCGGCTCGCATGTGTTTAGCGAGGTATATCTGAAAGAATATAACAGCTGGGCATATGTTGATCTGTTGGCAAAAACGGTGTTTGTTAAAAAAGGAGATCGGTATTTGAATGTTATAGACGTGCAGCGACTGTTAAAATATCCTATTAATGATCCTGATCTGACAACGTGTTATTTTAATGGAGATAGTATTGTTCAAACACCTTATAACCAGGTGGCCTCAACGGCCCTGGGGTATTTTCACCGCAACAATTCGTTTCGTTTCTATTTCAGTGATTTTTTTAAAATACAAAACCCAAAAAGCAGCTTCGAACGGTTTATTAAAATATTTTACCCAAAGCCTTATTATGCGGTGTATGGCGATAATACCGGGACCGGACGATCACAATTTGTCTTTAGAATAATAAGTACTTTTTCAATGGTCTTCTTCCTTGGGTTTTGTATCTTTTTTGGCTTAAAATGGCTCAGGCAAAGAGCTGCCTGAGCGCATGGCAGCTTATTTTTACAGATAGCTTAAGTTTGTTTTGGGCGTCAGCGTCAATAATGTTTCGTACATTAAGCGAATGGTTTGCTCTATGTCGCTCTTATGCAGCATTTCAACCGTTGTGTGCATATAGCGCAATGGTATAGAGATCAGTACCGATGGGCAGCCGTCATTGGCATAGGCAAAGGAATCGGTGTCGGTGCCGGTGCTGCGCGAAACGGTGCGCAACTGAACCGGAATACTGTTCTTTTCTGCCACATCCTGTACCACACTCAGCAGTTTATTGTGTACTGCCGGTCCGTAAGCCAGTGAGGGGCCTTTGCCGCAGGCTACATCACCTTCAATGATCTTATTGATCATGGGCGTATAGGTATCGTGCGTAACATCGGTAATGATGGCTACGTTGGGTTTTATTCTGCGGGCGATCATTTCTGCCCCACGCAAACCAATTTCTTCCTGTACAGCGTTTACAACGTACAAGCCGTATGGTAACTGCTTTTTATTTTCTTTCAGTAAACGGGCTACTTCAGCGATCATAAAACCACCCACGCGGTTATCGAAGGCGCGGCCGATATAGTAATCATTGGCAAGCTCGTCAAAACCATCCTGGTAGGTAACAACCGCGCCAATATGAATACCCAGATCGTCTACTTCTTTTTTATTGCGGGCGCCACTGTCAAGGAACAGGTTCTCTACCTTGGGTGAAGGATCTTTGGCATCGGGATTATGTAAGCGGGTATGAATAGCCGGCCAGCCAAAAACAGCTTTCACCGGTCCTTTCTTCCCATGAATAAATACGCGTTGTCCCGGAGCGATCACATGGTCAACACCGCCATTGCGTTTCAGGTATATCAATCCTTCGGGAGTGATGTAGTTTACAAACCAGCTGATCTCATCGGCATGGGCCTCTATCACCACTTTAAATTCTGCTTTAGGATTGATAACGCCTACAGCTGTACCATAAGGGTCAACAAAAGTGGTATCAACCAGCGGGGAAACATAGTCTAACCATAATTTCTGTCCGCTGCTTTCAAAACCAACAGGAGACGGATTGTTTATATAAGTTTTGAGAAAGTTAAATGCCTTATCGGTCAATGTGTAAGTACTTGCAGAAGCGGAAGCGGTCGTTTTACTTTTAGCCATAATTACTGTATTAAAAGATAAAATCGTGTTCTATATATTGATAAAAAAATTGATTTAATTGGGCAAAACTACTTATTTGGGATGAATATCGTTAATAGTGACGAAAACATCATCAATCCATCCAAAACAAAGTAGTACAGGTAATCGCTGAAGTTCTTTTTGGCTACCGGGTACAGCACGGCGGTTATAAGGCCGGGAATAAGCAGCAGAACAATAGTAAGGGCCGAAAGTTCATAGAAATATAAAGCACAGGTGCTGATGGCAAACCCCGCCAGTGATGCAGCAAACAGGTTATTGATGCCCTGCTCGTTAAAATAGGTGATCATGCTGCGGATACCCGATAGTTTATCATAATCGCGGTCGCGGTAATCGAAAATAATGCAAATGGCATAGATGAGCATAAAACGGCTGGTGCAGAACAAGACCGTAGCCATATTCCAGTGATGGTTGTCGATGGCAATGGGTAAAAAAGTGGTTACGTACATCCATACAAAGGCCAGGAACAGTGTTTTGCCTACGGCTATCCGGCTGAGCCAGGCAAAGGGGCCATATTGTAGTTTGGGGGCTGAATACAGGAAGGTCAGCAATACGGCGCCGGCCAGCCAGATCCAGTGTTCAATAAATTGAAAGAAGTACCATACCGATACAAGGGCGCCTAAAGAAATAAGTACAAGGTGCAGCGTTTTATGATGCTCCGTCCAGCGGATGCGCACATTTTCACTGGTGGCATCGCCGCTCAGGTACCAATGGAAATTATAACTGCAAAGCGTAGAAAAAAATACAAATACCAGGTAGGCGATATGGTTGTACTGCAGGTGTAGTAATTGATTGGTTTGAATTACCATCATCAAAGCACAACCGGCAATAAACAAACTGGTGAACAGAAACAGATCGAATAAATATTTCAACATCCTGCAAACACTGAATCCCGCAAGTTAAGACCTTTCTATAACAAGTTGTCCGGTAGTGGCCGTATCACTAAAATTTCCAGCTCTGTCTTTCACTACAATATGCAAAATAATAGTGTCTGGTTCCTTGCCATTGGGCGCATCCGGCTGGCTGCGGGGATCAGCGCAGGCATTAAGATCTGTATTAAATAAGGTTACTTTTAATTCCCCTTTCGTCTTTTTGGGGAAATCTGGAATTCCGTAAGGTAATATAGGGTTCAATACTGTTTTAACAACTGAATTAAGCCGTTCTTTATACAAAAAAACCGAATCCAGGTCGCCCTGCTTGTCGGTAAACTCCATTAATATTTCAGAAGAACTTCCGCTCAAAACCGAAACCTGGCTAGGATTAACTGATTTTATTGTAATGGTAGGTTTGTCCTGGAACTTATCTTTGCTGCAAGCGGCAAACAGTATTAAAGAAAGGGTGCTATATAAAACAAGCTTTTGCATATGTTGTTATTGTCGTGACAAATTTAAAGCCTAAAGTCTGCAATAAATTTATGATTTGTGAAATAGAAGATAAAATTTTTTCACTTGAACCAGTTGATTTTGAACAACTGGCGCTCGAAGTATTCCAATTCCAGTACAATAATAATGCTATTTATCAGCAATACGTAAAGGCGCTGTCGATAGTTGGGTCAAATGTGCGGTCAATAGACCAGATCCCCTTTTTGCCCATCCGTTTCTTTAAAACGGCCGACATAAAAACCACCGTTTTTGAGCCGGAAGCCGTTTTTGAGAGCAGTGGCACTACCCAAACCATCAACAGCCGCCATTATGTAAAGGATATGGGTATTTACCACCGTAGTTTTTTACAGGCCTGGGAGCAATTTTACGGACCTGTACAGGATTGGTGCGTGATAGGGCTGTTACCTGCCTATCTGGAGCGACAGAACTCATCGCTGGTGGTGATGGTGAATGAAATGATCAAACTCAGCGGTCATGCGCAAAGCGGTTTTTATTTATACGAACATGAAAAGCTGGCAGCAGTGTTACAGGAGCTGGAAAAGCAGGGACAAAAAACCTTACTAATCGGCGTTACCTTTGGCCTGCTCGATTTTGCGGAGCAATTCCCCATGCCATTGAAGCATACTGTTGTGATGGAAACCGGGGGTATGAAGGGCCGCCGCCGCGAAATGACCCGGCAGGAGGTGCATGCCATCCTTAGTACGGCCTTTAAAACCCCGTTGATCCATTCAGAATACGGGATGACCGAACTGCTCTCACAGGCTTATTCATACGGGCATGGATTGTTTGATTGCCCGCCCTGGATGAAAGTACTGGTGCGGCAGGATGATGACCCGCTCGATGTTCGGGTAGCCGGCAGCGGGGTAATCAATATAATTGACCTGGCCAACCTGTATTCCTGTGCATTTATTGCCACAGATGATGTAGGTACCGTACAGGAAGATGGAAGTTTTGAAGTGCTGGGCCGTGTTGATACCAGTGACATCAGGGGATGTAATTTATTAATAGCTGGTATATAGATAATTTAACAGGCTCTTGTGCAACGATATAGGTACGTTAGTAGTCAATTACCAAAAGGAAACCGATATGAAGTTATTAGTATTTTTTGCATTGGCAGCCACCATGCCGGCTTTATCATCCAAGTGTAACAAGTCGCAAAAACCCGATGAGTATTTACAAGGCAAGGTGATCAGAATTTCCTGCGCCAGCTATGTTGTACAGGTGTTGAATAATAATTCCATTGGCGAAGATGGCTGGAAGGACCAATCGAACAACAACGTTCAATACGATAATGTGTTTGCTGCCAGTAACCCCTGCAAATTACCGTCGGGTGTAAAAGCAGGCGCAACTATTAAGTTTAAGCTTAGTCCGCCAAAAGCGAATGATTGTATCACATGCATGATGTTCGATGCGCCACCCACCGTAAAATTCGACATCAATGAGATGTCTGTAGTAGGGAAATAATATTGTTTTAATGATTGATAAAGGGTCTTCCGATGAGTCGGGAGGCCTTTTGTTTTTACGGGAAGTCTGGAGTAATTTTTGTAACTTCAGTAACAACCCTTTTAACCAAAAAGTCATGGAGATCAAAGCTAAGCACGGCTTTAAAATTGATGCCGGTCAGGATCGCTTCAATGAAACGCTCACTTTTCTGGGTGGCACTTTTGAATGTAAAGTATCAGCCACCGACAGCAGGGATGGTTTGTGTGTGTTTGATACTACCAAAATGACTAAAGGCGGTCCGCCTTTTCATTTTCACTACACGCAGGATGAATGGTTCTATATTTTGGAGGGTGAATTCATTTTTAAGATCGGGGACGATATCTTTAACGCCAAAGCCGGCGATTCCATCTTTGCGCCCCGGCAAATACCGCACACCTTTGCTAAAATAAACGATGCCAATGCCAGAATGCTTGTGGTGTACCAACCGGCCGGCACTATAGATGAATTTTTTCAACAGGCCAGCCAGTTACCCGATGGCACCCTGCGTGATTTTGAACGGTTATACCGTATTCATGGCATGGAAATAGTTGGCCCGCCCCTGAAGTTTGAATAGACCCTGAGCGAAGTCGAAGTGCACTACCTGTATTCAACCGGTATTAACTCTGTACAGGGGAGGGTGCATTTACTTTGATGGCTTTCAAAAGCCAGCTCTATCAGGCGGATGGTATTATAGCCATGCGCAATTCTTTCCTGCACCGGTTTATCGTTCACCAGGCTCTCATACAGGTTTTTATAATAAGCGGCATAATCACCTTTGTAAGAAGGATAGCGCTCGCGAACCAGTTTTCCATTTACTTCTGTATGCAGCATGCCATAGATCGCTTCAGGTTCTTTTCCCCAGTCGTCCCCAACAGGTAAGGCGCCGGCACGTAACAAAGCCTCCTGGGGGTCTTCACCCGATTTTACAAATGAACCTTTTGTTCCGTGGATCAAATAGCGCGGACCCGGTTCACGCACCAGCATCCCGGCTTGCAGCATCACTTTTAAAAAGCCATAATCGAGCCGCAGGTCAAAGTAATCATCCACTTTGGCATGTGGGCGCTGTGTGCGAATATCCGCTGTTATGGTGTGGGGCATGCCAAATAAATACAATACCTGGTCAAGCAGGTGAGGACCCAGGTCGTACAGGATACCGCTGCCTGGTAACGCATGTTCGCGCCAGGCTTGTGGCCGGGCTTCAGCACGATAGCGGTCGTAATGCCCTTCAAACGTATGTACCTCGCCCAGCAGTTGTTTATCGAGAATTTCGCGAATGGTAAGAAAATCGCTCACATAGCGGCGGTTCTGATAAACACTCAACACCACGCTGTTGCTATTGGCGATCTCTATTAATTCCATCGCCTCTTTGGAAGTATTGGTAACAGGTTTTTCCAGCACCACGTGTTTGCCCGCTTCCAGTGCCGCCTTGGCATAGGGGAAATGCGTTTCATTAGGCGTGGTGATCACCACCAGGTCAATCTCCTCGTTCTGTAGCAGTTCATCAAACGTCTTCACCACCTGCACAAAAGGATATAATTCTTTTGACTCCTGCTTATGCCGTTCTACCACACTAACCAGTTGATAGTTGTTATTGGTGGTAATAAAAGGTGCATGAAAGACCCTGGCAGAAATGCCGAAGCCTACTAAACCAACTTTGATCATTGCGAATGATTTTTTTTGATAAAAGTGTGATTGGTTAAACTAACAAACTCAATAACCTAAATAACTTACGAACCTGAAACTTTGAACTTAAAACGTTCAACTATAAACTGATTTTCCTATCCCTGGCAACTATCTTCCATTCCCCGGTGAGTTTCCCATTTTCAACTGTATATCCCCGTTCATGCAAAGCAACGGTTGGACAAATATGAATAGGAACCCCGTACAACACATCGCCCGGTTTAAAGGAATGGCCTTCACCCGCCTGCAAAACCAGGTGCTCTTCACTATGGGAGACTGCTTTTAACTGCGGGGCATTTAAGAAGAAAACCCGTTTGGTGATCTCATTTTCAGCCGCAATTGATTTGTGGCCCAGGTCAACACAAATATGGATATCATTAGGCAACGAAATCACGCGGGTTACCACGATGGCGGCAATTTGAAAAGGTTGCTCGGTGCATTGATCGAGATAGCTTTTGTCCCAGAAAATAAATGTACCGGGGCTGCATTCCACCGTTCCCCGTTTGGCGTGAATGGGAAAGCTGGGCGATCCGCCGGCGATAACTTTCACCTTGGTATAGCCCATCGATCTCAATGCCTGTAACATGTCTTCCACTTTGGCGTAGGCTTCATTACTCTGGGCAGTGCGTTCTTCCAGCGTACCGCGGGTATGACCGTCATACGCGTGCAACCCGGCAATTGATAAGCCTTTTGCCTTTGCACAATATTCATACAGTTCAATGGCTTTTTCACCCGGTACAATGCCCGTGCGGTTCTGCCCGATATTTAAATCGATATATACAGAAATGGTAGCGCCAACCGTCGCAAAAGCATTCGCAATGGCTTCTGCACTGGGGATATTGTCGACCAGGCAGCTAAAATGCGTGTTGGGATATTGTTGTGTTACCTTAACAAAGCGTTGCACTTTGGGACCAATGGGT
Organism: Niastella sp.; assembly: GCA_021154515.1. Taxonomy (GTDB): domain Bacteria; phylum Bacteroidota; class Bacteroidia; order Chitinophagales; family Chitinophagaceae; genus Niastella. The sequence continues at coordinate 13,785 of JAJKIL010000281.1, forward strand.
TGATAGGCCAACACCACATCAGGCGCGCCGCACATGCCCAGCATTTCCGCTTCAGCAATGGTAGCGTATTTGAATTTGGTGATGCCGGCGGCCAGCATCAGTTGTGTGGCTTCTTTTGTTTTATGGGTCTTGGCATGCGGGCGCAACCGTTGCGGATCATCGATCATGGCCTTCAGGGTAGTGATGTTTGTTTTTACCCGTTCAGGAAATATTACCAGGGCGGGAGTGTCCAATTCATCAATGTTTTGGATCTGATACCAGTTTGCTTGCATTGTTTGTTGTTTGTAATCGGCAATCGGCAATCGGCAATCGGCAATCGGCAAAAAATTTCAGGCGGTGCAAGATTAGAAATTAATCTCAAAATTCGCGAACCCATTCACGATTCACGATTGACGATTCACGATCAAAGGTAATGACTTTAGCAGGTTCCCTGGTTACACAAAAATGTCAAGGATCAAAACCCCGATGAGTCCCATTACAGAAACAATGGTCTCCATCATGGACCAGGAGCGGATGGTATCGCGAATGCTGAGGTTGAAATATTCTTTATACATCCAGAAGCCGGAATCATTTACATGGGAGAAGAACAAACTGCCGGCGCCTATAGACAGCACCATCAGGTTGGCATTAACCTGCATTTGCGGAATAATGGGCCCGATGATACCGGCAGCGGTGAGTCCGGCTACGGTGGCTGAACCAACACAAATGCGAATAACAGCGGCTATCAGCCAGCCCAGTATCAGCGGATGCACAGGCCAGCCCTTTATGCTTTCGGCAATGGTAGTGCTAACGCCACTATCGGTAAAGACCTGTTTCAGTACGCCCGCACCAGCTACTACCAGTAAGATCAGCGCCACATCTTTAATGGCATCGCCATAAATATCCATAATGGCTTTTATAGGACGGCCGGTATGAATGCCCAGGGTAAAAGTGGCTACCAGCAGCGACAGCAGCATCACGATCACGGGGTCGCTGATAAAATCATTTACCTCCTTCGCAAAACCAGATAACCGCATCACCAGCGGAACAATAGTAGTAACCGTCAGCAGGATCACGGGAAGTAACGC
>JAJKIL010000282.1 GCA_021154515.1 Niastella sp.
GAACAATATCGGCCATATTTCATTAATTGTCTGTTGGTCAGATCAAATAAAAGACTGGAATGTAAAGCCAACCTTTCAGCAGCTAAATGATTTTCGACCCACATTAAGAAATACCCGGTTCCTTTTTGAAGATCATTCTTACTGTGATTACAATCCTCCGGATAACAACCAACCATCGATCTAATCCTTAAGTAACTACACCGACCCTTTTTGAAAGCGCTTTACAGCGCATTATTCTGTCACTCATAACAATGAGTATGGCTAATATTTCCACAACCCAACACATGGGCTTTTCACAAACCATGGATGACTTTATTAAAAAACTGGAAGTTGTTGGTTTGCATGATTTTTCCGCAAAAGCAATCGTTACTGAACTTAAAAAAGAGTTGTTTTTACTCGAAAACATATTCGCAGAATATGATTCCAAAACAAAACAACTTAAACACCTGGTGAGTGAATATCAGAAGATACAGCGCAACGCGCGCATTAATCTTCGCATTTGCCAACAAATCTGTTCCAAAGTTTAATCTATTAAATAAAACCAGTACCAGAACTAAAAAGAAATCAACGCTCATTATATGAATATTACAAAATTAATTACACGATTACTTTTGTTATTTTGTCTGTTTAATCTCTTTCCTGATTTGTATGCACAGTAAACCACTTCTTCATTGACGGGTATAATAAAAGACAGTAAAGGTGCGCCTTTGGAAGGAGTGACCATATCGCTGGTTCATGAGCCCACAGGGTTTACTACCAAAGCAGTGAGTAATAGCAAGGGCTATTATTACTTAAATAACCTTCAAGCCGGTGGCCCTTACACCATCAGTTTTTCTTCGATCGGTTTTAATACTGATAATAGAAATGTTAGCCTTATACTGGGTTCCAACACCATCAATCCACAATTGACAGAAGCGTCTAAAACCTTAACGGAGGTTACTATTTCTGCCAGAACCGGCTTAAAAGGGGCTAATTTAAGTGTAGGGCAAACCCAGATAAAGAATATGCCCACGTTGAGCAGAAGCCTGCAGGACATGACTAAAATTACGCCGCAAAGTAATAATAACTCGTTTGCCGGTACCAACTTCCGCTATAACAACGTTACCATCGATGGTGCTATTAACAATGATGCCATCGGATTCAGTCCTTCACTCGGAGGCCAAACCAATGCTTCCGGACAGCCAGGTAGCAGTACACGCACCAATCCGGTATCATTAGATGCCATCCAGGACGTTCAGGTATATCTTACCCCGTATGATGTAAAGATCGGTAACTTCCTCGGGGGCAGTATCAATGCCGTAACCCGCAGCGGAGGCAACCAGGTGCATGGTTCGGTATATGGATTTGGCCGGTCTGCCTTTTTGGTAGGGCCTAACAATGCTGGTGATAAAAGCAAACTGCCTACAGAATTCCACGACTATCAAACCGGTTTCAGAGTAGGTCTTCCCATTATCAAGAACAAGCTTTTCTTCTTTACCAATGAAGAGATCACCCGCCGCGTAGACCCCGTTATCCTGGCCGCAGGTTCTGGTGATAACACGATCATCTCCCTCGCACAGGCCCAATCTATCGATTCGGTTATGCGCAATAAATATGGTATTGCCAATGGCGCCGGCGCTTATGGAAATACTACTATCTATTCTAATTCCACCAAGTTCTTCAACCGGTTAGACTGGGTAATCAGCCCCAAGCACAGATTGTCGCTCAGAAATAATACGATCACTTCATCCGCTACCAACCTGGAGCGTGACCAACAGAACTTCCGCTTTGGCGATATCGATTTCAAACAGGTGAACAATCAAACTTCTACCGTATTGGAGTTGAAATCAAACTTCAACAGCAGTTTATCAAATAGCCTGGTGCTTGGTTAGTCAAACATTCATGACTACAGACAGCCAGCTTCTAACCCATCTTTACCACAAGTTGAGATCGCCTCCAATGGCGGTACCATCTTCCTGGGTACAGATAGAGAAGGGGCCATCTTCAACATGAAACAGAAGACCTATGAATTCACCGATAATTTTACCTGGGTTAAAGGAAATAACACTTTTACATTCGGAACTCACAATGAGTTCTACGATATTACCTATGGATTTGTGAACTCCTGGAACGGCCGCGTTGCTTATGGCAGTGTTAACGACTTCCTCAATAACAAACCTAGCCGGGTTAGAACCAACTTTAATTATACGGATAATACCCGTGATTACATCTGGAACAATCCGCCTGCAGCCTTCAAGATCAATCTGTACAGTTTGTATGCGCAGGATGAGATCCGGGTGGGCAAGTTGAAACTGACACCTGGTATCCGGGTTGATCTGGCCGATTTACCAAACAAACAGCCACTGAGCCCCAAAACAACCTCAGCCCCTGTTGATCCTAACTATGGCACAACCTATACCTATACCCTGCCAAAAGATATTAAAAACGACTTCCTGGGACAATTGCAGGTGTCGCCCCGCCTCGGATTTAATTATGATGTAATGGGTAATCAACGATTCATCATCAGAGGTGGTACCGGTATTTTCACTGGCCGTATACCATTTGCATGGCTGGGTTATGCCTATTATAACAATGGGGTTACCTATGGCGCCTATGACCAAAAATCGTCTACACCATATGCTGCTGGAACCGATCCTATCAAAGACGCCCTCAGCAGTAATATAGGTGAAGCAAATTTTGTAAAGAATCAAAACAAGGATATTAAGGATGCCAACGGCGCCACCCAGGTTGACTTAGTTGACAATAAATTTAAAATGCCACAGGCATGGCGCAGCAGCCTAGCATTTGATTATACATTACCTGCCGGTTGGAAATTTACCCTGGAAGGAATTTATACAAAGGTGATCTATGACCTGAAATTTCAGCAGATCAACTATGTAGACAATCCTACTTATTACGTTTATGACACCAAGCATCAGCAACCTATTTACTCAGGTGCAAAGATCAACACAGCGTACACCAACGCTTATTTGCTGAGCAATACAAAAGAAGGAAACAGATACAGCATCACTGCACAGGTCGCCAAAGCATTTGATTTTGGTCTTACTGTAAATGCAGCTTATACCTATGGTCAATCAAAAGATATCACCAACGGTATCCGTAACTCAATGGAATCTAACTGGCAGTTGAACCAGGCATTGAGTCCTAACAACCCAGGACTGGCCTATTCTAACTTCGATACCCGCCATAGGATCGTTTCTACTGCTAATTACAGATTAGACTGGAACAATGCCAAGAAGTACATTACCACCCTTTCATTGTACTTCAGCGCTGCTTCAGGCGTACCATACTCTTATGGATTGATCAACACAACGTATGACGGAACCGGTCAATCACAAAGTCTGGTATATATTCCAAAAACTGAAGATCTGGGTAAATTCTTTGCTGATCAAACGATGGCTACTGCGTTTGACAACTATGTAAATGGCGACAAGTACCTGAAGACACGTCGTGGTGATTTTACTGAACGCAATGGCGGACGTACACCCTGGAATACTACAATGGACTTTCGTCTTGCACAGGATTTCAACTTAACTGTTGGAAAGAATGTACATACGATCACATTTACTTATGACATTGTTAACTTAACCAACTTGTTGAACAGTAATTGGGGAAAAGTATATTTCTCACCAAATACTTTCAACTCAATGGCATCAACCGGGCTAAAGGTAACAGCTCCTGCTACAGCTGGCGCTTACCCAACCTATACCTGGGCTAACCCTGGTAAGCCCTATTCAGTTGATTTCTTTGGCTCACGTTACCAAATGCAAGCTGGGTTGAGATATACTTTTTAGTTTTTCAATCTAGTAGAGATATATTTAAAAGGCCCCGGTAATGCCGGGGCCTTTTCGTTGAAAGTCGATAACTTACAAATCTCCTTACATATATCTCGCCAAAATTCTATTTTTTGGTTAATTTTGGCGAGATATAATCTCAGATATCTCGCCATTTTAATTAAATTTTCGTCATTTTGGCTGATTACCCCGGCCGTGTTCAGGCCGAGGTAATTATGGAAGATTTATTCAATTAAGACAGCTCTTATAAAAGGTATCAGATTCCTTAATGCCTGTATTTCGATGCTAAAAAAGCTTCCGGTGTTTTTAGAAAATCGCTTTTACATTCTTTTGAACAGAATCCATATACTTTTCCTTTATAATGAGCGGTATCCTGTATGCCCGCTGTCAGCAGCATTCCACAGGCCAGGTCCATTTTACTCGCAAACTCAACACCATCAAAAGGCTTTTTTGGGGTAGCCATCGTTGGATCTTTATGGGTGGTTTCAACAGCTTTTGGATGATTGCTGTTGTTGCAGGCCAACAATACCGTTACTAAAAGCAGCGCAAACAATACATTTAATTTCATCGGTTCTATTTTAATTTATATCCACCAATTGATAGGTTACATAGGGTTTATCACCGCTATTCAGGGTATAGGCTACCATCGATTGATGATCATTTAATGATGACAATACCGGGAAACTGGCAGACGAGGTATCGGCGGTTAAAAAATTAAGTCCTTTGCTTTTCCCATCTATGTCCCGTACCTGGATGCCTATTTTTTTACTTACCTTATTGTTAACCACTTTCGATTCATCCCAAACAATCACCACCGTTCCATTAGTCAACGAGGCCAGTTGGGGATGCGAACCTTGTGAACTTACACTGTCATGTTGAACGAAGGTCTTTCCATTATCAGTTGACCTGGTATAAAAACAACCTTTTATCTTTCCGCCCGTAAACCAGGAAAAGTGCAATCCATCGGCATTTTCCGTCATGGCCGGGCCGGTATGCGGACAGCCATTCAGCACCCAGTTGTCATTGCTGATCCTTTCCGGCGCCGTAAAAGTTTTTCCTGCATCATAGGACGCCATATGCACCATATCGCGGATGCTGTCATTAATAATACCCCGGTACAACACATGCATACTTCCTTTTTTATCAACAAAGAGATCGGTACGGCAGCACTGGCAGCAGGGCTGACTGATCAACCGCGCATTTTCAAACCCATTCTTACCCTGAGTAGTTGCAAAAAACAGGGCTGATCCTTCTTTTGTGATTGTTTTCCGGTTATCGAGCCACACGATACCCGCTTCGCCATCAGGTAATAAAGCGATGTCGTAATATCGCTGGTCGTAACTGGCGGTATCACTAACAAGCGACTTAGGGGCCGTCCAGCTTTTCCCTTCATCAAACGACTGCACATAATACACCAATCCCGAATATTTGTTTCTGGGATTCGGATTAGCCGCCCCCCATAAAGCAATTATTTCATGTGAGGGTTTGAAGATGATCTTGGGCAGGTTTTCACCATGCGGTTGAATATTGCTGCTGGCGGGTATTACTACAGGCGCACCAAAGGTTTTTCCATCTTTACAAATGGCATAGCAAAATGCAGAAGTGCTGTCATTTATCATGCGCACCCAGCTAATGACGGTATTGCCGTTTTCATCTTTGGTAAGGAATGGACATTGGCCGGGAATGGAATCGATTTGCACCGCCTGTTCGGGCGCAATTAATGGCTTTGCCGGAGTATTCATGCACCCGGTACAATATATAGTGAGGGTTACGATAATCAGGTATTTCATTTGCTTTTTTAAAGAGATTGGTAAAATTATAAACAGCAGGCGTTCGCCATCTCAGTATATCAACTGAATGGTCAATCCATTATTATAAAACCTTATACCTGTGGAGGGTGAAAGAAAGTAGTGAAGAACCCTGCGTAAATGGTTTCTTTTATCCGTGGATAGCTGATTGCGGTAAAGGTAAACGCCGGGGTAAGTTTTGCTTGCGGGTAGTCTGCACAAATGAGTTCGAATTTATTTTCAGCTTTGCGTTCCGGGTTGTCCTGGTCTTTCTTCTGCTCCTGCTTCATCACCTTCATCATGTGACATTTCCCATTACAATGCATTTGTGGTTTGTTCCTGTTTACACAAAGGTTTTGGGCGATGTAGCTGCGGTTAAGCTGGAAATCCAACACAATAAACAGCTTGCTGAAAGATTGTACCAGCAGTCCCAAAAACACTAATATAAGGGCAACATACTTCAAAGCGAGTGCAAAGATAGAAGCAAACAGGCGGTATTTTATGAGCAAAATCAATATAATCAGCCAAAACCATTGATTTTAGGTGATTCTGGCTGAATACTATAAGATGCCCGTTGTATCAGGCGGGGAATGGCATTCAGATCTGTTGGCCGGGAGATGTTGGATTCCTCCAGTCAAGTGAAAAAAGGTGTTCCAGCTTCTTACGAAGTTCCCCGAGGTTAAAAGGCTTTACCAGGAAAAATGTTGCGCCCAACTCCTTCCCTTCTTCAAGATGAACCGGGTCAAGAATGCCAGTAAAAATAACGATTGGGATCTGCGTGTAATGAGGAAGCTTCCGAATGCGGGCCAATGCCTCCTTACCGCTTATTTGCGGCATGCGCCAGTCTAGAATTACAATGTCAGGAACGGAATCTGCATCACCACTTGCCATCCGGGCAAGGGCCGAGTTTGCGTTCTTCTCATATATCAATTCTACACCTTTACAACACTCATTCAAAGCAGCTGTAAAAATATAATGTTCCTCATCGTCATCATCGATAAGTAATACCTTTTCAGGGAAATCCATGCTTATTTGGTCTTACAATGAAACAAGGAATCATTCGCCATGCGATGGAACACTAAATTAAATATTACAGATTAAAAACAGCTATGGACCGATAAAAATTTATCAATTATATCTATTTCAATGACTGTAAATTACAAACGGCACAGCTGATAGTCGGGATTGATTAATTGTAAGTGCAAACA
>JAJKIL010000283.1 GCA_021154515.1 Niastella sp.
CGGATAACTTTCCTGAACACCCAAAATACGTTGCCATAAAAAAGCAGGGCCAGGGAAAGGAGAATAATATACACATAGGTAGAGACGCCGGCCTCGTCACGGTGATCCCTGGCAATATGGGGGCCTGGTCGCCTGGCGTATATCTGGATATGCGATTTGTCCAATGACGTAAGCACATAAAAAACGCCTGCCCAAAATAGCAGGTGGAGCAATATTTCTATCCAAAGTCTTTTTTTGGCTGAATGCATATTGACAAAGATAAAATATCACGGGTACTATCAAAAGGTCAGGTGATTAATGAACCAGAATGATGGCTAAACGAAGCGTTTTTGAGATCCCGGATAACAAAAATCCGGTTTTCAACCCTGACTAACGCTCATTGATACCAAAGTTTTCGGGGAGTGGTGTCCGGGAGATAGTATTGTTTAAAAAATAGCAGGAACCATGAAAAAGCAATTACTATTGGCCGTTGGTTTACTAACGGCATGTATTGGCGCTGAAGCGCAAAAACCCGATACGGCCTGGTTGATGGTGCATTATAAATTTACCCATATAATGGACACCACAAAACGGGCGCTCACCCGCACATTTAACATGGTGCTTTTTGTAGGCAAAAACGCGAGCGCCTATAAAAGTTATGACCAGTTGGTAGCCGATCAACAGTTTAAAAAGGTGTATGCCGAAGCGGTAGCCAGCAGTCCGGACGGGCAGCCGAGGGGAATTAACCGGACGGGTATAGGTTCACCCACTCAATATTTTCAGTATCCGGGTGAGCATAAATTGTTCACAAAAGATTACGTGATGGTTAACGCCTATCTCATCGAAGCGGCTATGCCCGCAATAAACTGGACAATCAGCAACGACACGGCAACCTTTGGCGGCTTGCACTGCCAGAAAGCCACTGGGCATTTCAAGGGCCGGGATTACATAGTATGGTTTTGCCCTGATCTGCCGGTGCATACCGGACCCTGGAAATTAAACGGCTTGCCCGGCGTCATTGTAGACGCGCGTGATACAAAAAACGAGGTTGTGTTTGCCTTTGACGGGGTAGAGAAGACGGTTCCGTCGCCGCCCAAAGGCCAGCGGATAGGCGGCAATACCGACGAAAAGGATTTGCCGCCGATATTGCAGGGGTTGAATGATGATCACAATCTGATACAGCCACCGGCTCAGGCGATCAAAACCACCCAAAAGGAATTCGATAAACTGCGAGAGGCCATGGAGAAGAATCCTGAAGCTTTTGCACAAGCTATTAATGCGGCCATCGATCGGGGCGACAAACCTAACAGTGATCATGTAATGGTTCGCCGAAGGCCTAATGGGGATAGCGGCCCTGTAATGAATAATCCCATAGAACTGCCCGAAAAATGATGAGCAGGTATATACAGGTGTCGGGCCTGTCCCTTATCGCCTTGTTGCTTTCAATGGCCGGACTGGCGCAAAATATAAGGGGTAGGGTAACGGATAGTACCGGAAAGGCTGTTCTCTTTGCCAGTGTAAACCTGATAAATTCCGACAACAACCGGATTATCGGTTATGCGGTTACGGATGCCGGCGGCGCTTATACGCTGCCGGTCCCTGTCAATATACCTGTAAGCAAATTAGTAATACAAGTAACGAGTATCGGTTACAAAGCCGTGAGCCGGCCAATAGCGGACGTACACCTTGCCTATGACTTTATATTGAGCGTTGCAGCGAACCAGCTGCAGTCTGTCGAGATCAAAAGCAGCCGGCCTGTTTTGCGAACCCATGGCGATACGCTTAGCTACAAGGTAGCTGCTTTTGCCGGTGCCCAGGATCTGGTGATCGGTGATGTGATTAAAAAACTGCCGGGCATAACGGTCAGTTCCGACGGAACCATCTATTATAATAACAAACCGATCTCCAACCTGTATATTGGTGGCGATAACCTGCTGGATGATAAATACAATATCGCTACCAATACTATTCCCCAGGGCGTTGTGGAGCAGGTGCAGGTCATACAAAATGATCAACCTGTAAAAGTGTTACGAAATAAAGTGATGAGCGATGATGTGGCCCTGAACCTGACCATAAAAAAAGGGGCAAAAATGCAAATGATCGGGCAGGAGAGCGTAGGTGCGGGCTTGCCGCGCAATTATGACGTTGACCTGAATACGATGCTATTTAAGGACAATTACAAGGCCATTAATTATTTGAAAGGCAACAACACCGGATCCGACCTGACGCAGGAACTGGTTGCCCATAACGTAAGCAACCACGAACAATTGATCGATAATTATATGCCGGCTGCGTTACTTTCCCTCGGTACGGTAAACAACCCTGCCTTATCGCGCAGCCGGTATTTGTTCAATCAATCCGGGCTTCTCAACCTCAATAACCTCTTCAAATTTCGTCACGACATCCAGATAAGGGTAAACGCCTGGTATTTCCATGACAACCAGCGGCAGGAGTACAGCCAGTTGACCACTATCTTTTTACCCGGCGATACCATCGGGTATTATGAGACCCAACACAACCGTTCCCGCACTGATCTGCTGCATACCCAATTAACGCTCAATTGTAACAGAGACAGGTATTATCTTAATGATGCTTTGATGCTGGATAATAACCGGACTGCTTATTATTCCAATCTGAACACGAACAACACCATGGTGGAACAGGTACTTCATGATAAGCCGCTGAGCTTCTCCAATGAATTTAACCTGATAAGAACTTTAAAGTCAAACAATATTATCCAGGCCTATTCCTATGTCAGTCATTCGGCCGAACCGGAATACAGGACCATCGGTCCTGATTATAAACCGGCAATCTTTAATAGCAACAACCAATATGGGCAATTGATCCAGCAGGTAAATATCCCAACCTGGTTCACCACTAATTACCTGTCTCTTAAAATACCGTCTAACTTCATCACACAGAGTTTCAAGGCGGGGTTTAGCGTTCAGTCTCAAAAATTAGGCTCGGCCTTTAACGTGGCGCAGGTTGATAACAAGATAGATCCCGTATCCGACAGCTCCATGAATAATTTGAGCTGGACCAGGACGAAAGTATATGCGGAAGCGGACTATGACCTGCCCGGAACTATCCTTCAGGCAAACCTTAGCCTGCCGGTAAACCTGCAGCAGCTCAATTATTCCGATAGCCGGTATACGTTGAACAAACAGTTGACGCGTATATATTGTGACCCGCTTTTAAGGATAAAGTACCAGGTCAGCGCCGAAAATTATTTGTATCTCTCGTATAATTACCGCAATCAGCTGGGGACCATAGAAGATCTTTACCAGGGTTATATTTTGAAAGACTACCTGACGCTTTATGCAAACAGCGCAGAACTGATTGAAAAGCGCAACCAGAAAGCCTCAGCCGGCTTTAGTTACCGCAAATCGCTGATCATGTTGTTCGCCAGCCTGAATGTAAGTTATGACCATCTCGTCGCGGATAAGATTGCATCAGCGATCATTACCAATAGCCTGCAACAACAGGTTATGCTGCCTTATCCCAATGCTACCGGTTCATGGATGGTTAGCGGCACGGCGAGTAAATATTCCTTTACTTTGAAGACCACCTTCAGCGTTGGTTTGCAATGGCAGCGCACCCGGTCGGTGCAATTGCAGAATGATCAGTTATTGCCATTCAATACCATCACTAAAACCGGTTCATTCGGCACTAACATCAAAGCAGGAGAACAGGTGGCCATTGACTATAAAGCCACATTTATTCAAACGGCCAGTCATTCCGCGGTAGCTGTATCAGCCAACCATATCAACCAACTGCAGGAGCAGGTGTCGGTTGAATATAACCCCCTGACCAATGTGCAGTTCAGATTGTCGGGGCAGCATTACTTTACCCGGCAGGCGGGTAACTCCGACCTGCAATATTTCTTTGCCGATGGCTCGGTGAAATTCAGGCCCAATAAATGGAAAGTCAACTTCGAGCTCAGCGCTGTAAATATCCTGCATGTAAAGGCCTACAGGTCGTTTGATCTTTCGGCAAATATGTTTACGGCCAGCTCATATACGCTTCCCGGCAGGATCGTTCTGCTCAAGGTGATGTTTAAGATCTGAACCGAAAGAGTTGGTAATTATACCGGGTGCTGACCACGTTGATTTGTACGACAGGTTGACGGAATACTAATCGGCATTTTTCTTACCTTCAACCAAATAATTAATGGCATTTGTTCGGGGCGGACACGGCTTTATTTCCCCACCGGCGCGAAGGCCTGGCCGTTAGCCGTCATTGTAAAACGACATACCGCAAGTAATTAAAATGACAGAATATGAGAAAAGTAATTGCAGCAATCAATATGACACTTGACGGGTTTTGCGACCACACTGCAGTGATTGCAGATGATGAGCTACATCAACATTACAGTAAACTGATAAGTAACGCAGGCGTTCTTTTATATGGAAGGATTACATATCAACTTATGGAATATTGGCGAACTGTGTTAAAAAATCCTACTGGCAATAAACCGATGGATGACTTTGCTGTGATGATAGACAAGATTCCAAAGATTGTTTTTTCCCGCACACTGAAAAGCGTTGACTGGGCAAGTTCAAACCTTTCAGGAAAAGGCATTAAAGAAGAAGTTTTAGAACTCAAACAACAAACGGGTAAAGACATTTTAGTTGGCAGTAGGAGTTTAATTATTCAGCTAGTGGAACTTAATTTGGTTGATGAATTTCAGCTTTGTGTTCACCCTGTCATCGTAGGAAAAGGTCTGCCATTGTTTGACAAAATAACAGACAGGACAATTTTAAAACTTTTTAAGACAAAAACCCTGGGTTCAGGGGCAATCGTGCTTTATTACGAGCCGACACGACAGTAAACAGCGAACCGCTAACAGGGTACGGTATTCTTCATCACCAGCAATGCTTTTTAACGCCAGCCTAATCCGGGCGCCACATATTTCAAAATAGAAGACAGTACGTGAATGTTGTAGTCAACTCCTAACGTGTTGGGTATTGTCAAAAGGAGCGTATCAGCTTCCTGGATGGCTTCGTCCTGAGCCAATTCCCTGATGAGCTGATCCGGTTCTCCGGCATAGCTTCTTCCGAAAATGGCGCGTTTGTCATTTTCAAGAATACCAATTTTGTCGACTCTGTTGTTTTCCTGCCCAAAGAAATATTTGTCCTGATCGGTTATCAATGCAAAAACAGACCGGCTCACCGAAACCCTTGGCTCACGCTGATGCCCCGCTTTTTTCCATGCTTCTTTGTACAACCTGATCTGTTCTGCCTGCTGTATATGGAACGGTTTGCCGCTTTCGTCGAACTTCAGGGTTGAACTTTGCAGGTGCATTCCGTTTTCGGCTGCCCAGATAGCTGTAGCATTAGAACCGGCTCCCCACCAGATACGTTCGCGCAATCCTTCTGAGTGGGGTTCTAATCGTAACAGGCCTGGTGGATTAGGAAACATGGGATAGGGGTTGGGTTGTGCAAATCCAACACCTTTGAGTGTATCCAAAAATTGCAACGCTTTTTTGCGCCCCATATCTGCGTCTGTTTCTCCTTCAGCCGGTTCATAGCCAAAATAACGCCACCCATCGATTACCTGTTCCGGTGAACCTCTGCTGATCCCCAATTGTAATCGCCCGCGGGAAATCAGATCGGCGGCTCCGGCGTCTTCCACCATGTAGAGGGGATTTTCATACCGCATGTCGATAACACCCGTTCCAATCTCTATATTGCTTGTTTTGGCGCCGATGGCCGAAAGCAAAGGAAACGGAGAGGCTAACTGAGCGGCAAAATGATGCACCCGGAAATACGCGCCATCTAAACCGATCTCCTCGGCAGCAACGGCCAGATCAATGGACTGCAGCAATGTGTCGCTTGCCGTACGGGTTTTATAGCCTGTACGATTGGACCAATGTCCGAATGATAAAAATCCTATTTTCTTCATAAGAGGCTTTCAATTGTAAATAGCCACACAAAAATAGGTATTATATCAAAAAATCCCTGATTCCGGAAGAAACAGGGATAGGAAAGGAAACTTATCATCACCAATCTTACAGATTGGGGAATTGTACACCGAACGAAAATTGTCGGGAAATAATTTAGGCCTCCCAATTATCGGGAGTTTTTTTTGTTTTATGCTTGTCAATACGTAAAGTAATAACCCGTAGCGAAGCCAATAACCTGATAACATAATAAACGGGATCCACTTCATGCCAGCGTTTACCAAAGTTAATAGCAGTAGGACTTTTGTGATGATTATTATGATAGGATTCGCCCAGCATCAGAAAGTCAACCGAAAACAGGTTTTGAGAGGTGTTCTTTAATTTGAAATTGGTATACCCATATTTATGAGCAAACCAGTTGATGATAGCTCCATGAAGCGGCCCCATAATAATTACAACAGGCAATAACAGCAGCCACCAGAGGGATGGGCTTAGCCAAAGAAATATTGCTGTATATCCAAGTATCCAGCATATGCGGGAAAAGGTAGAGTGCGCCCATTTATCAAATGCCGGCCAATCAGGCAGATTACGGGTAAATTGCTCTTCTACTTCAAATTCACCTTTATAGATACTGCTATAGATCTGCTTGGTGCGCACCATCATTTGCAGCATATTGCGTGAATACTCCGGGGAATGAGGGTCTTTTTCGTTATCAGTATAGGCATGGTGCATCCGGTGCATGATAGCATAGGCGCGGGGACTCAGGTAAGACGAGCCTTGTGTTAAATAAGTAAAAATATAAAAGGTCCTTTCCCAGAATTTATTCATGGTAAATGCCTGGTGAGCGGCATACCTGTGTTGAAAAAAGGTTTGACAAAAAAGAGAAGAATACCAGATAGCTATAAAAATGATCAGCACCCACATAGTTTTACTTTTTGAAATAGAATATGCGGAAAACTAATTTTTTTCGGAAGAGCCACTAAGCTGAAGTGAAACTAAAAAAGTAATACGCGAAATCTATCGGGCCGCAAGTTACAGTAAATAATCAATAGAAAAGTGTACCGAAGTGGTGTTTTAACGTCCTAAATCGTGTTTTACAGGTAATTATAAAATTCAGCGCAATTACATACCCGCTGAATCTTATAAGCCTTAACGGGGCCATGAAATAAGCTTTGCGGCCGTTCTCTTACTGCCTATTTGATTAAATTCGTAAAATGATAAACAGAAACTTTTCACCTTTTCCAGTACTAACAACAGGACGGTTAGTACTTCGCCAACTGTTAGAAAGTGATATCGAAGAAATATTTCTTCTTCGGTCCGATCCAGGCATAAATAAATATCTTGATAGACGACCAAGCAAAACGCCTGAAGATGCCTTACATTTTATTACTGCTATAAATGAAAATATAGCCAAAAATGAAAACTTATATTGGGCAATTACAAAAGCTGATAGCCAAAAATTAATTGGAACTATCTGTCTTTTTGATTTTTCAGACGAGCATAACAGCTGTGAAATTGGGTATGAACTTTCGACGGAGTATCAGAGACAAGGTATCATGCAGGAAGCAGCAGGCAGCGTAATTGAATTTGCCTTTCAAACACTTGGAATAACTTCAATCAGCGCTTTTTCTCATAGAGACAACCAAAGCTCAATGAATCTTCTTCAAAAGCTGAACTTTGAAAAAACAAGGGTTCATGATGACACCAATACAGATATGATTTTGTTTAGGCTCTCTTCATAGAGAAGCTAACTTATGCTTTTCCTCAAAAAGATATTCACATTTCGGTCATGGCTGACATGTATTATTATTTATTTAATAAGTGATCTTTGCGGATAAATGAGCTATAAAAATCACTGCGAGACGCCTGGAAAAATAAAAAAGCGGCCAGCAACGGTCATTAGTACAAGCTGGTGATATAGTTTCTGAAAAATTTCTGAATTGTTACTGTATAAGATATCGTTTGCACATAAAATGATTTAGAATTGCTTAACATTACCCTATTGCATCCATATCAACTATACATTAGCTTTGCAGCGTCAAAACATTCAAATGAAGCTACCTGCTAAATTTGTGGTGTAAACGAAAGCTGATTTTTCTCTCTATAACATTGTTTGCCTTCCATAGAAACTATAAATGTTAATATATGAGCAAGACAAACATCCGTACCAAGCAATTAATCAAAGCAGTATTATTTGTAACTGCAATAACCTTCGCTTCATTAGTAAATGCAACACCTGTGCATGATGGTGATAAAATAAAGGCAGATCAAATGGAAGTTCACATAACCGGCGCCACTGAATCGGAAATAGTGGTTGAGGTGAAAGTTTCCAATGAAGAAGCTAAAAGACTTGTATTGGTTATTGAAAACGAACGTGGAGATGAGATGTACAGTAAGGAGATTGACAAAGCCGGTTTCCGTTACAGACTAAGATTTCCTAAAGCTGATAACATCCCCGTGTATACCATTAAATTGAAAGCGAAAGCAAGAGCTTTGGAGCAATATAAGATCGTGACCACGTCGAGAGTTGTAGAAGATGTTACGATCTCTAAAATGTAAGAAATTATTTTTATTTTTTTGTAACTTATAAACAGGCCATCTGCCAATCGGCAGATGGCCTGTTTTATTAGAAGGCGATTCCTATATTTTAGTTGTACGCAACCTGACATGCGCTTCAATATTTCTACTCGAAAAATACTTTACCCCTTTGCCATCTATTAATAGGGACTGAAAAAAATTTCCACCCACAATAGTCCTAAATACTTTTTCAACCTTCTTTATTCTATACGGCATAAAATCGTTAAGCTTCTTTAATAAACTTTTATTAAACATTAATTTTATGAAAATCAGCAAGGCATTATGGTGTTTGGTTCTAACAATTTCAATAAGCGCCTGTCATAAAAAAGATAATTATGACGGTTATACCCCTGGCATAAACTGGCAAAAAATGCTGGGAGGAACAGATTTAGATGGAGCCAATGATGCGAAAAAAACATCCGACGGCGGGCTCATTGTTACGGGGTATTCAAAAAGTGCAGACGGTGATTTAACCGGCAACAAGGGCGGAGAAGATATATTAGTGGCGAAACTCGACGCCTCCGGTAACAAGCAATGGGTTAAAAATTTTGGCGGCTCCTTAGCTGATAATGGCAATGCTGTTGTAACCACCACTGATGGGGGCTATATCATAGCAGGTACTACGCAAAGTTCAGATGGCGACATTCCTTCCAACCAGGGAAATTCAGAGGTCGTGATCCTGAAACTCGATGCTTCGGGAAATAAATCGTGGGTTAAAACATATGGCGGGTCACTGCTGGATGAAACCACTTCTATTATCACCACTATTGATGGGGGTTATTTGGTGCTGGCACGCACTACCAGTACGGATGGAATTGCAACCGGCAATCATGGCGGCAGTGATATCATGCTCATTAAGCTCGATGCATCGGGCGATAAGCAATGGGTTAAACTGTTGGGCGGCTCATTAAACGATTTGCCTGGCCAGATAGTATTAAATGCAGATGGCGGATTTATGCTTTGCGGGTCCAGTGCCAGCAAAGACGGCGACATCAGCAGTAATAAGGGCGGTTTTGATTATTTATTAATGAAACTGGATGCTTCTGGCAACAAAGTATGGGATAAAACTTTCGGTGGCTCAGGTTCAGAATATGCCCGTGGTTTGATAACTGAGTACGGCGGATACGTGCTCACCGGAAGTACTGACAGTAATGATGGCGACGTTAGCTTCAATCATGGTGGTGCTTCTGATATTTGGGTAGTTTATGCGGGTGCCTCGGGAATAAAACAATGGGAGAAAACTTTTGGGGGATCACAGGAAGATTACTCCTATTGCATCACCCCTGGCACTGAAGGCAGAATCATTGTTGCGGGTTACTCAAACAGCAAAGAAGGTGAAACCAGCAACAACAAAGGGAGCTATGATCTGTTATTCCTGAACTTAACTATTAACGGCTCCCTGGCGCCCAGCTCATTTGGCGGCTCAATGAGCGATCGATCCTCCGCCATTATTCCAGTTGGTAACCGCACATATGTGGTGGCCGGCTACTCAAGCAGTACAGATGGTGATTTTAGCGGCAATCATGGTAATGGAAACGACGACGCATTTTTAATGAAGCTGAGCTTGTAGATCAAGGGCAAACGAAGGTGTCTCAAAAGTACATTCAGTTGCGTTTGTTCCGATTATCGGGTTACGCTTTTGCATCAATACTAAACGGGCCCGACCCAAAGTAAGTGATCATCAAAGCTGCC
Source organism: Niastella sp. (assembly GCA_021154515.1). GTDB lineage: Bacteria > Bacteroidota > Bacteroidia > Chitinophagales > Chitinophagaceae > Niastella. The sequence goes on from JAJKIL010000283.1 coordinate 10,151, forward strand.
CCCAGCATGGAGATATTTTTCAGGAACATGGCCATTTGCATTTGTCTCATCATTGGATCCGTTATAGTCCAAAAATTATGCATCATAAGTGTTACCGGTACCAGAAACAGCACAATCAGCCATGCACCTAACCTTGCTCTATATCCCAATATAATGCTTAATGCTCCTAAAGTAGCAATAATGCCGGAAGCAGGAACAAGCACCGACGCAAACGGAACGTTTTGAGAAGCGGCATACCCTATGGTTTTGCCTGAGAAATGATTGATGGCAGTCATTAGAAAAATTAAAGAAAAGAGGATCCTGCCTGTTAATGGTATGTATTTCATGATTAACTCAATTATTATACCTCGCCTTTTAATGAGGAGACATCTCTACATTATGTAAAAGCGATTACTTATCATCATCGTCATCATCTTCTTCAAGATATCTATGTGCCAGATCATCAGGGTCTTCCTGCTGATTCTCATTCAGGCTGCCCGGCTTTGGTTTTGGAGGCCGGTGTATCAGATCATCGAGGTCTTCTTCTCCGGCTTCCTTAGGTAATTTCTCCGGCTGTGAATGCGCCAGGTCGTCGGCATCTTTTTCTGTTCTTGCTTCTGGCAGGGGTTTTTGCCCGGTAGGTTTATTTTTTTTAGTAGCAAGTTGTTTTTTCATAGTTAACATTTTTAAACATTGGATGGATTTTCTTAATGATCAAAAAAATATGCCAGGAAAAGGCGATCTGGAGAAAGGGGTTTGGGCGAGCTGGCGAACGCCTGTTGACCTGTACCGGCGCAACCTGCAAAGGTTATACATAGAAAGGATGACGTTTTATTTAGGGATAGAGAAGGCAGGCGCTGAAGCGCGCATTTTGTACGAGATCTATACCGGGAAACAAATAAGCGCATCGCAAATTGTATCCATCCTGAATATGGATAAGGGCTATGTTAGCCGCATTCTGAAGAAGTTTGAAAAGGACGGTCTTGTAAATAAGGAGAACTTTTCTACCGATGCCCGGGTTTCTTTGCTGGCATTGTCAGAAAAAGGCCTTAAAGTGTTTCATAATTTAAACCGGGCGTCTAACGACCAGGTAGATGCCCTGATTGCTCCGTTGGCCATCACAAAACAAAAAGAACTGGTCATGCATATGCAGGAGATCATGCAGCTATTGAGTGGTCAGTAGTAGTATTTTTAGCGGTCACTCAATCACATTCAACTGCTCGATCACTTCCTTGTAATATTGCCGGGCAATGGGGATTTCTTCTTCTCCAACTCTTAAAGTATCTCTTTCCACGTTAACAATATAAAGGATGGAAGCAGCCCACGAGCGGTGTGTTTTAATAAACAGATCGGACGGCAATTTTTTCAAAGCGTTTGATAAGCTCGTTCGTACCATGAAATAGGTATTATTCGATAGAACGATACTGGTATAATTTTTTTGGGTTTTTAGGAACATCACATCTACAGGATCGAGTCGTATCAATTTTTTATCCTGCCATACAAAAAAGGGCTTTAGCATAACGAATAAGCTTGAAGGTTAATGGGCTGACAATTTAAAAAAAAATGCCTGTAAAAATCTTATTTGCGTAATAATGACCCAAAGCGTGATCGGCTTACATGCTATCTCAATGCTGCTTTGATGATATCTCTTTGGGTCCTCTTTGGGTCCTCGGCCCCGGAGGTTTCATAGAGGTTGAACCGAGGTGGAACAGAAGTGAGCAGAGGTAAATCTGAGGTGACCCCGAGGTCGCCCCGAGGTGAATTAGAGGTGATTCCGAGGTAAATTAGAGGTGAACGAGTGGTAAAATGTCAAACATCACAGAAGTGTTGCATTTCATCACACCATTTTCCCAACACCGTCCCACCAGAAATGGCATTTCCGAGGAGAAATTACCAAACGTCACACCGGTTTCCGAAGCCCGTCACATCGAAACCAAAACACCGTCACATCTGGAAAAAATATGGTTGAAAGCTGTTCTACATTTGTGTCATCAGTCGCCGAAATGGAGTTTCGCTCAGGGCTAACAGAAAGAGCGGATCTGTGAACCCTCTCCACGACAGCGGCTTTCGACCGACACCGATTTTTTCACCATTTAAACGTGTGACTTATGGCTCACTCTGACAATAGCCTGGTAACAGGCCGGATTAGTGGAACCCTCAATAAAGAACTCGTATTTCGCGAGTGGCAGGGCAAAACAATAGTCGCTAAGGCGCCTAGAAAACGTAAAGGAGATCCAAACTCCAAACAAGCCGAAACACAGGAAAAATTCCTGCTTGCTTCGAGGTATGCAAGGGCAATTATTAAAAGTACAGACAAAAGCATGGCGGAAGCCTATGCCACTGTACTGCGGCCCAGGCAGAACGTCTACAGCAGGGCGCTGGAAGATTTCCTGAATCCACCCCATGTTAAAAGCATCAATACGCGTAAATACAAAGGCGCAACTGGCGACAAGATCGTTGTTCGTGCAGTCGATGATTTTCGCGTAGTAAGTGTACAGGTGGAGATCTATGCTGCCAACGGCACCCTACTGGAAGAAGGCAAAGCAGAGCAAGACATCAATGGACTTGATTGGATCTACACCGCCACGCAGGCTAACAACCCGCTGGCCGGTACAAAGATCACCGCCATTGCCACCGATGTTCCGGGTAATGAAGGAATATTGGCCGTATCTTTGTAATGCTTATGAATTCCGTCCCGACCTGTTCGGGGCGGAATTCCCCTTTTGTTCAATTACAAACATTTGATATGAGCAAGTTATCGAAGCGGCATTTTTGGGAGTGGTTCAAACGTAACAACAAGGAATATCTCGATCTGCATAATAAAACAAAAAAAGAAGCAACCTACTGGTTATGTGAATTGAATGCGCATTTACGCGCCTATTACAAGTTCTTTGAATACAGCGTATCACTGCCTGATACAGGGAAAGGATTCCCCAAATTGACTATCACCGTAAATGGTAGAGCCATGCATTTTAAAAAGGTCGATACCTTTGTGGCCACAGCGCCTGAAATACCAGGCTGGCAGATCGGTGCGTTGGAAGATCCTATGCCAATTGATTTTCTGTTGGAAAAACAAATAGAGAGCATGAATATCCATCCGGCCGAATTCTTTTTTTCTTTTGCCAGCGATGACCCTGATGATACATCTCTTATAATATATCACCCTTTATGTTCCCGACATAACGAAGGGCAGTATTTGCAACTGGCTTATCCTGCTATCTATAATTTGTTGGGTGAACGGTCATACGGGGCTGATATCGACCGGCTGGAAATGGCCAATCTGTCGGAAGCTGATAAGGACAACGTTCATCCACTGGAAGAATTACCTATCCATATCTCTTTGCGCAAGCCTGCTATGGTAGTAGGTCCTAATGGAACATTGCAGGGGATGGATTAAAAATAAAAAAAGAAGCCCTGACTTCGAGGGCTTCTTTTACCTTGTATTTATTTTACTTTACGAATACCGATCATTACTACGCCGTGTGGTGGTACTTCGGCAGAAAATTCATCTTTATAAACGCCCAGGTCTTTTTGTCGCCAAAGATCGCGAACAATACAGGCTCCCTGAATGCCAAGGTCACTCCATTTTACCGTAAGCTTTCTCGTAACACTATCTGTTACATTGAACAATCCGGCTGCCTTGCTTCCATCTGCCAGGTCTTTTGCCAATACCCCGCAGGAATCTGTTTTAGAAACAATGGTTGCCTGTTTGCCCAACGGGTCCTGGTTGACTGCAAGCACTTCATCGTTCGTTAACAGACTTAAAGTAAAAGCATCGAGTTTGGTTAGATCGCAACCTAACAACAAGGGAACCGATTGTAAACACCAGGCGCTCATATGCGCATATTGCTCATCTGGTGTAAGGTGTGTTGGGTAAGGACCTTTACCCCAGCCAACCCAACCAACGATCATCATGTCGGGATCATTCCAGTGTCCGGGTGATGCATAAAGCGCCCATTTATCCTGGGTAAGCAACCGGCTCTTCAAACTTTTCCAACTGTCTCTTATGTCGCCACCGGTTCTCCAGGTATTGGCAATTTTTGAAAGTTCATTAATGCTGGCAAACGGCGTACTGTTGGAGAGACTGAAAACAACATCACGACCACTGTTGCGGAGCAGGTCGTACATGGCTTTGGTTTCAGTAAACTCAATCGGGTTCCAGTCATACTTTAAATAATCAAAACCCCATGTAGCCCATTGCTTTACATCTTTATCCCAGAAAATATACTGGCCAATGGCATACGGCAATTGTTTTTTATTGCGGGGAACATTTTCTGTGGTCCTCACAAATGTACCTTCCGCATTGATGGCGGATCCCCCAATATGATGGCCATATGATTCAACCCACGGGGTAGAGTAGATGCCTGCTTTCAAGCCCAGCTGGTGAATATCATTTACCAACGCCTGCATATTGGGAAAAGTGGTTGAGTCGGGAAGTATGCCACCAAATTCGCCGCCTCTTTTTCCCTGCCATACATCATCGATGTTCATATAACACCAGCCGTGATTGATCAACCCGCTGCCTGCCATCGCTTTTGCATTGGCCAGCACCAGTTCCTGGGTAACTTTTGATGCATAGATATTCCAGCTATTCCAGCCCATAGGCGGGGTCAATGCAATCGTTTCACCTACTACAATTTTGAAAGAACGTTTGGTGGCGCCCAGTTTATTTTTTGCATGCAACGTAAGCGTATATTCTCCGGGCTTTGAAATAGAACCAGAGAACTGTCCGGTTGTTGCATCAACCGTAACGCCCTTTGGAAGATTGTCTGCAGAAAAACTCATGGGTCTTGTTCCTGTAGCAGGAATGGTAAATAATATCTGGTGACCGGGACGAACCCCAAACACCTGGGGTCCGTTTATCTTCGGTTGCGGACTTTCTTTAGGAGTTAAAATATATTTAGAAAGCGTATCCTGTGCGTTGGCAGCTATCAGTAACATCCAGGAAACCGTAATACAACAAAGCTTTTTAAAGGAAAGCAAACTCATAATGATATTCTATTTTTTTAATGCTACTTCAATTACATCAACCAGGTTAGAACGAACGCTGGCCGGTAAATCAATAATAACCTGTCCTCCTTCGTGCCTGAAATGTAAGTTTTTTCCTGAACCTGCTAAGGAAACAGATCCTGGTGTCAGGGGCGTTGTTAATGAAATTACCGTATCTTTTGCGGGTAAGCGATCTGCATCATACTTGCTTCCGTTTTTAAATTCAGGAATGGCGAACAGATACCGGTAATTATTTTTTGCGGTGGCCGGTACCGATGCCCATTCACCTGCCGGCAATTGCTGCACCTGTTGAACCGCGCGGCCATTCTTTTTCATCCAGTCAGCCACAACTTTCATGTTGTCGTATACTGCTTGCGGAAATACGCCATCGGCAGTAGGCCCTACACCTAACAAATAATTCACGCCCCAGGCCCGTGCCGAAACAAATTCTCCTAATGCAAAGGCATTGGAACGAAAAGGTTGGGTATTGCTGTTGGCCCAGCTGTTTGTCCAGGTATTGCAAAACTCTGCCCAGGTATCACCGGGATCCTGTTTGGGCGGATTACGTTCGAAGGTGATATAATCTCCTTTGCCATGCAGGCGGGGATTGATAACAATGCCTGGCTGTAGTTGTCGGATCTCCTCCTGCGATATTATTTCAGTGGCATTGGGAACAGGTGGTTTTCCATCGAACCAGAGCAGGTCAATTTTTCCATAACGGGTGAGCAGTTCTTCAATTTGTTTTTTAACCATCGTTGCATAGGCTGCCTGGTGTTGTTTAATTTCCTCTGCTGTTCTGCTCACCGTTCTTGGATTAAGATCGCCATCCACTTTTGGTAAATCCGGGTTCGTTGTATAAGCCTTGCCGTAAATGAAACTCATGTATTCCCGGTCGAAATACCAGTTGGGCGGAGAATAATAAAATCCCAGTTTCAATCCATATTTGCGAACGGCATCCACATAAGACTTCAGGAGATCCCTTCCACCAATAAAATTTTTTGTGCTGAAATCGCCATATTCACTCGGCCATAAAGCAAATCCTTCGTGATGCCGGGTTGTTAGCACTACGTACTGAAAGCCTGCTTCCTTTGCTGCTTTTATCCATTTATCAGGATCATAATGTTGCGGATTGAAATCCTTTGCCATTGCCCAATATTCGTTCGGGGTAATGGCAGGTGGCTTACCGGTAAGGTTATAATCGTTTTCGCGAACTACCCGTGCCAGTTCACCAGAATCCAGTTTCTTATTGGCAAGCGCTCTGCCCGGGATCATGGGCCACGAAATGTCCATATTTTTTACAGATGCCAAACCCCAATGAATGAATAAACCAAGTCCTGCTTCAGGAAACCATTGTGCATCGGGATGCAGGGTATGCGTGGCGCTTTTTTCTTCTTTTAAATTGATCATGGAATGTTCTGCCGCGGCCTCCTTATCAACGTTTTGACCATACATTAGGACGGAGTTAAAAAGAAAACTGCTTACTAAAATAAATGCGGGATGTTTCATCATATGAGAAATTTATTCAGGTACTAGTCTTTTCTGATCAGTCGAACATAGGTGGTGGTCCCATCGAATA
>JAJKIL010000284.1 GCA_021154515.1 Niastella sp.
ATACCAATATGGGCATGCAGGTCTTTTCCTACCAATGTTTCTTCCAGGTCGGCTACTTTACCTTTTTTCTTATATACATTCAGGCCGGAATTCAACAGGGCTACTCCGGCGCTATCATATCCACGGTATTCGAGTCGTTTTAATCCTTTTAAAATAATAGGGTAAGCTTCCTTGTGTCCTATATATGCTACAATTCCGCACATAATTACAGGGTTTAAGTTTTTAAGTTTATTAAGTGTTGAGTCGACAGTGCTTTTAAGTATGAACATAGTTTGTGGTGCCAACACCTGCAAACGGTTGCGCAATATTATCAAAAAAAAGGCCATGCTTTATGCAAAAACATGCAAGGTTAACATACCATTTTGGTGGTACGCTTAACATTTCAGGCTTCATGCTTAACGCTAATACACACAATTCAGGCCTCGCTTCAGTTTCAGCCTTACTACAGGGCTGCATTCAGCGTTGCGCGTTCCGCATTCAGCATTCAATAAAGGAAAAATGGATTACTTTTTTAGCCAGGTTTCAAATAAGCGGAAGATCCTTTTGTACTCGTCTGTCCAGCTTTCAGGTTCTACAAAGCCATGATCTTCCATTGGATACACAGAAAGCTCCCAATTGTCTTTGCCCAGTTCTATCAGACGTTGTGTAAGACGTACAACATCCTGGAAGTGAACATTTACATCAACCATTCCGTGGCAGATCAGCAAATGGTCCTGTAATCCGGAAGCAAAGTTTATGGGCGAACTGCGATGATACGCAATGCTGTCGCTAAAAGGTTCATTTAAAATATTGGAGGTATAACCGTGGTTGTATTGGGCCCAATCGGTAACAGGCCGCAGTGCGGCTCCGGCCTCAAATATACTGGATTTTGTGAATAATGCCATTAAAGTTATAAAACCGCCGTAGGAACCGCCATATACTCCGAGATGTTTGGGATTTACCCCATATTCTTTCACCAGGTAACGGGCGCCGTCCTCAATATCGTCCAGATCCTTACCTCCCATATAGCGGTAAATGCCGGTTCGCCAGTCGCGGCCATAGCCGGCGCTGCCCCGGTAGTCGATATCGAGCACGGTATAGCCATTATCGACCAGCAGGTTGTGGAACATGTATTCCCTGAAATAAGAACTCCACCATTTATGAGCATTTTGTAAATAACCTGCCCCATGTACAAATATCACGGCTGGTTTGCTGGCAGGCGGTTGTGCCGGCCGCATTAACCGCGCATACACTTTTGCCTGATCGCGGGCGGTAAAAGTGACCAGCTCCGGATCGCGCCAGTTGTATGATTTGAATTCCTCGCTTTGCGCCTGGTTGGTTATTTGAACCGGTTTTGTTTTTGCCGTTGCGGGACTATTGGGTTGAAGGTATAATTCCCAAGGTTTATTACTGTAGGAATATAAAATGGCGATCCATTTTTCATCGGGTGAAATGGTAGCCAGGTTTGAACCGGTAAGCGTGGTAAGGCGTTCTGCTTTCCCACCTGTAACAGGCAGGCGGTACAAGTGTTGTTGGCCAGGCTCTACCTCATTGGTGTTGAGGTAAAAATATTTTTTGCCGGGCCCCAGTTCGGTTTTTAGCACTTCATAATTACCGCTGGTGAGTGTTTGCTTTTCTTTTGTTGTAATATTTATTGTATACAGGTGCGAATAACCGGTGGCCTCTGACTGAAACCAGAATGTTTGGTTATTCACCCAGCCCGAATTAAAAACGGGTAAACCATTGGCGCTTGGTCCGCCAATCCAGGCCTCATCTCTTTGGCGATCGAGCAGCGAGAGCTTGCCTGTTTCTCCATCGAGCAACAGCAACCAGCGGTCTTTATTGTCCTGCGCCCGTGCTTCCACCACGGCATAATCATTGGTGGGCGACCAGTTGATGTTGAAAAAGTTCACCGGCCGCAGTGGCGGGTGCTGGCTTTGTTCTTTATATACAGCGGGATAATCTTTTAAATATTCCGGCAGGTCGCGAATCCCGGGAATAGAATCTGTTTTGATGGCGAACACGGTGTCTTTCTCTGTATCAAAAACAAATAATTCCTGTGCCGGGAGTGGTGCGCCTACTTTAGTGCGCGCCGACAATTCTTCGGTAAACCCACTTTCCGTAACATAACTGGGCACAATCGCTGTTTTACCTGTAGGAGTGGTGCTTAACCGATAGGATATAAAACGTCCATTATTGCTGGTAGACAACATGGACAGGTTTTTACCCTCGAGCGGAATAGTGCGCAACGTTTTTTCTTTGAATAGCTTCAGCATGGAATCGGCCTCGTCTTTCTTTTGTTTGCGCCGTTGTAATACTACTGAATTTTCGAGCGCATCCTGCTGCAGCCAATTTTCCTGTTTATTATTACTAACAGCCGGGCGGTTGGTGGCTGGCGTTGGTTGATTGCCTCGTCCAGTGAAAGCAGGAGTAGATGCGGCAGTCGCAGCTCCGGGTTGAAAATTTGTGAGCTGTGTGGTTTCTCCGGTTTGTACATCCCTGTCCCATGCATTCTGTTCGCGCGTGTATACTATTTTATGATCGTTAAAGGAAAACTGTGGATTGCTTTCAATGGCCACTGTTTTGGTTATGCGGCGGCGGGCGCCTGTTTTTATATTGGCGAGATAAATATCCCCCTCATAGGCATATACATATTGATCGCGTTGGGCATTGTACCGCGCCTGGTTATCGGCAATAGCGGTGTTGCGAAACGCGCCCGTTGATTTTTGCGGTGTAGTAGCGGTGGGTGTAATATAGTATAGCGAATCAGTAGCTGCCTTTTCGGGGTTCCAGGTAAACAGCAGGTACTTACCGTCGGCTGTCCATTGCAGGTTGGAAGGAGAGGTGCCCATCCATTTGGGATCGCGCATGATCTTTTCTACTGTTAAGGGAGGGAGCTGACCATTAGTAATAAGGATAAGGGTTGGCTGTAAAAGCAGCAACAACAGTAGTTTTTTCATTTACGAAAATTAATCTAAAATTTTTATAGCAGTATACCGCTCAAAAAAAGGTAAGCTACCGAAAAGTAGATCACCAGTCCGGTTACGTCAACCAGGGTGGCTACAAATGGAGCGGAAGAAGTAGCAGGGTCGGCCCCTAATTTTTTTAAGATGATGGGCAGCATGGAGCCTGATACGGTTCCCCACAATACAACGCCTATTAATGAAAAGCCTACTGTACAACCCATTAGCACTGTGTGACTACCGTAAGTATGAAAAATACTGTTCCATAAAACCACCCGAATAAAACCAATGAGCCCTAATATAGCGCCCAGCAGCAAACCGGAAATGATTTCCCGGCGCAGTACCCGCCACCATTCTGAAATGGTGATTTCACCCACGGCCATGGCCTGAATGATGAGGGTAGAGGCCTGCGACCCGCTGTTACCACCGCTGGAAATAATAAGGGGAACAAACAGGGCCAGCACCACGGCTTTGGCAATTTCCTCTTCAAAATAACCCATAGCGGTAGCAGTTAGCATTTCGCCCAGGAACAGCACGATCAGCCAAACCACCCGTTTTTTAAACAGTTTAATGATGGGCATTTCCAGGTAGGGTTCGTCCAGCGCTTCGGTACCCCCGATCTTTTGAATGTCTTCGCTGAACTCTTCGTTGGCTATCCACAATACGTCATCGATGGTCACAATGCCCAGCAGGATGTTTTTATCATCAACCACTGGCAGGGCCACGCGGTTATTCATTTTAAAGGTTTGGTTGGCCACCTCCTGGTCGTCGTTTACATTCAGGGTTATATAACGGTTATCGATAATTTCTTCTACCATTTTTTGTGGGTTGGCCAGAATGACCTCGCGGATCCGGATGTCATCCACAAACTCACCCCGGTCGTTCACTACATAGATCACATCGATGGTTTCACTGTCTTTACCCACTTCTCGGATGTGGTCCAGTACTTCCTGCACCGTCCAGTCAATACCCACCGCAATATAATCAGGGGTCATCAGGCGGCCCACACTGCTTTCGGGGTAGCCGAGCAGAGCCAGGGTCACCCGGCGTTCGTCGGGATCGAGGAGTTTTATGAGCTCTTTTACCACCTCGCTGGGCAGTTCTTCCAGGAAAGAAGTGCGGTCATCTGCCGGCAGTTCATTCAGCAATTCTGCCGTTTTAAAGGGCGGTAATCCCTGGATGATGTCTTTCTGGGCTTGCAGGTCAAGAATTTTGAATACGCTGGAGGCCCGGTGAATACTCATATTACCAACGATCTGGCTCGAATATTCCGGGAACTCGTTAATGAGCTCGGCTACATCGCTGATGTTCTGGTCGTTCAGGAACTCCCGCATTTGTAACCTGTCTTCCTGTTCTATCAGGTGCAGGAATTGCTCTTTGGCGTTTTCAATTTCCATGCTCATGGCCCCAAATTTAAATCAATAGGCAATAGACATTATGCAATAAGCAAAATAATCATATTGTTCTAAACTGAATGTTATTGCTCCCGGCTAAGCCGGGACTTATTGCCAATTGATATGCCAGTTCGCAGTATCTTGTAACCTAATTTTTCCTTTGCATGATTTTACCTTGCCTGTTTATAGCGCCCACTAACGCGATGGGGCGGGGCGTATTTACCTCAGAAAAGCTAAAGTCCGGTACTGTTATTGAAATAGCGCCGGTGATCGTAATGAGCCAGAAAGACCGCGTACTGATTGACCAGACCTTACTGCACGACTATATTTTTGAATGGGGCGATCATCAGGACCAGTGTTGCATGGCGCTGGGGTACGTACCCGTGTATAACCATTCCTATAGATCGAACTGTGAATATGAAATGGATTACGACAACCACACCATTGCCATTAAAACCGTGCGGGACATCAAAAAAGGGGAGGAGCTATACATCAATTATAACGGCACCTGGAACGATGAAAAAAAGCTGTGGTTTGAGGCAAAATAAAAAAATAGTCCCAGCGGTATCGCCGGGACTCAAACGGTGTTAGTTGTAAAAGTTTGTCCAAACAGACTGCTCTATTTTTTATTGTTGTCTGATCTTTTCGAATGGAGGAAGGGTTTATACTTCAGGGTAAATAAAATACCATAACTGTTCATCCGCATATTGCCCAGGCCCAGATCCCTTAAAGGCACTTTCAAATAAGGTTCGGCCTGCAGTGAGAATCGTTTGCCCAATGAACGTTCCATACCTACCGACAGGTTCCAG
>JAJKIL010000285.1 GCA_021154515.1 Niastella sp.
GCGCTCAGCAGATCACTGCCCCAGTCCATCCATTCATAAATATTACTGTTAAGGGAACTGTTTTTAGAGTCGCTTCCCACGGGTCTGAAGCCGATCATCTTATTATAGAAATCATTGGCAGCCGCTTTGAACTGATCAGGGTTGGCAAAATAAACGGCCTCGGTTGGCTGATCCAGTGGTTGAAGATCGAGGAATGTTTTTTCACAGGCAGCCAGGCACAGCACGCCGCCGATACCTAATGCTGCCAATATTTTTTTAACCTTTTGCATATAGTAATTCAGGTTATGTAATTAAAAAGTGAGGTTTAAACCAAAAGACCAGGTTCTGAAGAATGGATAACTGTTATCCGCGCTCTCGCCTCTTTCGGGGTCGAAACCATCGCGCACAGATGTAAGCTCAAACAGGTCGTTGCCGGCAAAGAAAAAGCGAATATTCTCTGCCCTGATGCGGTTGGCAATTGTCTTTGGCAGCGAATAACCTAACACCAGCGACTTCAACCTTGCATAGCGCAGGCTTTGCACATTTACATCGTTGGAAACCCAGTTCCAGTTGTTGATATTACTGTCAAAGCTCAGGCGGGGATACGCTGCAGCCGGATTGTCGGCCGTCCAGGTCTTTCCGATATAGGTAGTATTTACATTCAGGTAGTTGCGGAAGAAAGGCGCGCGGGCATTGCCGCCACGAAGTATATTCCACTTCATTACCCCCTGAATAAATGCACTGAGATCAAACCCTTTCCATTGTGCACCGAGGTTAACTCCAAAGCTGTAATGCGGATCGGCATCTCCATAGAAATACAGATCGCCGCTGCCTTTCAGGCCCGTACCGGTTGCAGTGATCGCGCCATCACCATCGCGGTCCACTACTTTCAGGTCACCGGGACGTAAGGTATTGGTACCACCCGAGGAAGTGCCATTGTAGCCGGCCACCTTACCGGTTGATCCGTATTTTGCAAAGTAGTCATTGGCTTCCTGCTGTGTTTGAAAATAGCCATCGGTCTGATATACATAAATGCTGTTGAGCGGAAATCCTTCCCGCGGATTGGTCCATTTGCCTTCACCCCAGGTATTAGCGCCCGCATAGGAGATAACGGTATTTCTGGCGTTGGCAATGTTGAAGCCAACATTGTACTGCACCTTACCCACCTTGTCTCTCCAGTTCATCGTCAGTTCCCATCCCCGGGTACGCAGTGTTCCACTGTTGGTAGTAGGCGCCTTGCCGCCCAACGTACTGGGGTAGATAAGCCCTACCAGCATGCCCACATTCTTTTTTTCAAACACTTCCATGGTACCCGTCAGTTTGTTTTCCAACACACCAAATTCAACCGCAATATTTTTGTTGACCATCCTTTCCCAGGTACGTAGGTTAGAGGTAATTGCCGACAAATAGCTGGCGGGCTGCATGGCAGCCGGAGTTCCCATTAAAGCAGTACCGGCGCCTATCAAAGCAAGGTAATCGTAGTTGCCAAGGCTGGCCTGTCCGCCTGTTTCGCCATAGCTGCCTTTTAATTTCAACTCATTTATCCAGTCAAATTTTTTCATAAAAGATTCCTGCGAAATACGCCAGCCACCCGATACGCCGTAGAAGTCAGACCACCTGTTACCAGCATCAAAGCGGGAAGAACCATCACGTCGGCCAAGGAACTCCAGAAGGTATTTGCTCTTATAAGCATAGTTTACCCGCGTAAAATAAGAGATCAACCCCCATTGGGAAGAACCGCCTGAATTCAGCGAGTTATAAGAGACAGAGGCTGGTGAGATAGCGGTATTGAGATCATACAATCCATCATACTGAAGCTGGTTACGCGTTGCGCTCACCCCCTTGGTTTTATACAGTTCAGCTGTATTGCCCACCATTACAGCAATGTCATGATCACCGGCAATGGTCTTTGTGTAATCCAGCTGGGTTCCATACGTTTGATAATTAGTATTGCCGATCGTTTCGGTAAGGGCCGGGTTGTTAGGCGGTGCAAATTGCACCGAGTTGATTTTTGTGCCCAACCAGTTATAGAGGTTATACGTTTGGTTGTATTCGGTCTTCCAGCCATCACGTTTAACTACAGCTGCTGTTCCCGTCAATTTCAACCCATTAATGATCTCTGCTGTCAGCTTGCCGTTCAAACGCACAATACCTTCCCGGTTTTTGGAGGTGCCGCCCGATTTGGTAGCGGCCACAGGGTTGCGGAAGCCATAATCATCATAATACTGCCCCTGCTTATTGTACGTGGCGAATATGGGTGCATCAAAGTAACCATTACCAATACCGTTACGGGGACTTTGCACCAGGCGGCTGTCGAACGACACGCCGGTTTCCAGTTTTACCCGGCTGGAGATATTGTAATCATAGTTAAAGCGGGTGGTATATTTTTTCTCTCCATCATAGGCCGTCTTCAACAATGACTTGTTATCAGAATAACCAACTGATAACATGTAGGCGGTTTTACCGCTGGATCCTCGCAATGCCACGTTCTGCTGGTTCGACCAGGAGGGGCCGTACAATTCATCGAGCCAGTTGTTGTTTTGAAAATGGCGCACTACGCCCGAAGGATCTGTGTAGTCGAAAGAGGAATCAGCCGCCATCTTTATCAGGTTGTCCTTTGTCCATTGGGGAAACCATTCAACCGGGTTGCCGTTCAGATCTCTTTTATCTGCAGTAGAGGTTTGAAGATATAAACTGGCCCACTGGGGCATCGTTGCCCAGGGCACTTTTATGCCGATGGTATTGCGGCTGAAGTTGGAAGATACACTAACCTGTGTTTTACTGCCACGGCCACGTTTGGTGGTCACCAGCAATACGCCTCCCTGTGCACGCGCGCCGTATATAGCAGCCGATGCATCTTTTAATGCAGTAATACTTTCAATATCGTTGGGGTTTATCTGGCTGAACTCCCATGTACCTATCAGCGGAACGCCATCTACAATGATTAATGGTTCTACATTACTAACAGAAGCAGCGCCGCGCATAGTGATCACCAGGTTTTCATTACCCGGCCGGGGTGAAGTTCGCGTGATCTGCAGACCGGGAATTTGTCCCTGTAAAGCATTCACTACATTGGGTACAGGCCGGTCTTTAAACACTTCCTCGCCTACCCGCACAATAGAGCCGGTAAGCGTGGCTTTCTTTTTAACACCATAGCCAACAACTATTACATCATCGAGCTGTACGTTTGCTTTCTCCAGTTTAATGGCCAGTATGGCATTGCCCTCAGGCTGAATGTTGGCCTCAATAAAACCAACACCTGAAATACGCAGGCGGCCTTTGGCCGGTAATTGAATACTGAACTTACCTTCAACATCCGTAGCGGTGGCTGCAGTGGAACCAATTACGCTCACCGTGGCGCCCGCAACGGGTTGTCCATGGGCGTCAACCACCGTGCCCGATACGGTACGGGTTTGCGCCAGAGCGGTGAACTGATGAAGGAAAAAGAAGATAAACAGCAGCCAGCATGACCGGCAGCGTTGTCGATGCAATCGTTTAAGGATTCTCATAAAGCAATTATTAATGAAGTGTTAGTTATTTACAGGGGGTGTAACAATATTATCCCCCCATATGTGGCAGTCATCACAAAACTACCCTTCCAATTTATAGTGCAACAGGGGTGAATACGTAAATAAGGAGGTGTGTACCGTGAAAATGTTTTAGTTTTTTATTTCTTCTTTTCTATTTTATCCATGTTGTATTTATCCTCGAATGGTTTTCGATAGCGCCTTATATATTCAGAAGGATTCATTTTAAAAACCTTATTGAATTGCACCCGGAAATACTTTACATCATTGATCCCAACCTGGAACCCGATCTCACTTACATTCAGATTGGTGTTTATCATTAACTCTGCTGCTTTCCGAAGCCGGATAAAGCGAACAAAGCCGCGCAGCGATTCACCGGAGATCGTTTTTATTTTCTTATATACAGAGGAATGGCTCATGCCCATTTCCTTAGCCAGTGTTTGTATAGTAAAGTCATCATTTTCCAGGTTTTGCTCTACCACAGCAATACACTTTTCCAGGAACTGTTTATATTGACCAGAAACCTTGAAGTCGTTTTGGCGATGTGTAATGGCATTGAGAAAATATTTGCGCAGGTTATCCCTGGTTTGCAACACGCCTTGTACTCTGGCAACCAGCAATTCTTTCTCAAACGGTTTTGTAATATAGTCATCTGCCCCCACCTCGGCACTCTCCAGCTTGCTTTCTTCTGATGACGTACCTGTTAATAGAATTACAGGAATGTGATTGAGGGTAGGATTTTCCTTAATACTTCTGCAAAGATCGATGCCCGATTGTCCCTGCATTTTGATATCACTGATTATAATATCCGGGATCGATACTTCCGCTTTTTCCAACGCTTCTTTTCCATCGCCGGCTTCTTCTACATGAAATGATGACTGGAACATGGCCGCGACATAGTTCCTGATCTGCGGGTCATCATCCACAACCAGCATACTCTGTCTTTCATCGATCATTGGCTGAACGGCCCCTTCTTCCTGGGCAGCCTTCGTTTCTTCCACCACATCGTCCGTCATCTCTTCCAGGAATCCGGTTTCCTGCGGCGCCAGTTGAATAGCAGGTTCACCCGAAATACGGTCTGTTCCCTTCGGCAACAACACTTTGAAAATAGCGCCCTTTCCTTCAGCGCTTTCATAGCTTACCTGTCCGCCATGTTGTGTGGTGAATTGTTTTACCAGGTAAAGCCCAATACCAAATCCTGGTTTCATGCTCGTTGCTGTGCCCTGAGGCCGGTAAAATTTTTCAAACAACTGTGCAGCCGTTCCGGCAGGGATCCCTACGCCGGTATCTTCAATAACAACTTCCAGCATTTTATCAAATTCCTGCAATCGAAATGTTACTTTACCATCCGGCGGTGTATACTTAAGTGCATTAGAGAGCAGATTGAAAAGAATGATCTCCAGTTTCTCCCGGTCGCCATATATGCGCAGGTCTTCCTTATCGCAAAAAAACAGGTACTCGATGTTGGCCAGCCTGGCTTGTTGCATAAACGAGAGGAATACGTCCCGGCATAATTCGGAAAAATTCAACTCCGTGGGTTTTATCCGGTCAAGCTCACTGTCTGCTTTTCGAAACAGCAGCAATTGATCTAATAATCGCAGCAGTCTTTTAGCGTTCCTATATACCGTATTCAATTCAAAGCGATTGTCTTCATTGACCTCTTTTTTCGCCATCATATCTTTGATGGGATTGATGATCAATGTCAGCGGCGTACGGAACTCATGGGATACATTAGTGAAGAAGGATAACTTCTTTTCATTCAGTTCGCGCTCTTTTTCCGAGTTCATCTTTGCAAGCGCCACTTCATATTGCAGTGTACGCTGGCGTTGCTTATACTTTACATACATCACAATAATACCGCATGCCACACTTAAATAAATACAATATGCCCACCACGAAGCATACCAAGGTGGCAGCACGATGATCTCCAGGCTGATCTCCCTGTCAAGCCAACGGCCTTCGGTATCCGTACTTTTAACCCTGAATTTGTAAGTGCCACTGCCCAGATGCGTATAGGTGGCGCCTCGTGTATTGCCCGCTTTGTTCCAACCCTTATCCCAACCATCCATATAATACGAATAAGAGATCTTATTGGGGGAAGAATAATCCAGTGCCGTAAACTCAAATGCAAATACCGCATCCCGGTAGGGCACTTCAATCACCTTTATCTCGTCGTTTTGCAA
>JAJKIL010000286.1 GCA_021154515.1 Niastella sp.
CCCGATGCCGACTATCGCTTGGGCGTTAATTACCGCAATTAATGGTCAACGATCATGAGTGTGCCTTACAAAACCATGAGTATCTGGGGCGATGCACAGGTGTTCAGGGATCGTATTGAAAGCGGCTGGCTGGGATTGGGCGGTCTCATATTACGCGATGTAGCAGGTTCCGGCGGTTTAACCTCTACCAAGATATTTGGTTCTGCCGCCTATCACCAGATGCTGGGGGTTGCGCACCTGTTATCATTCGGGATGAATGTAGGCTGGGCCAACAAACGCATCAATACTTCCAATCTCAAATTTCCCGATCAGTTCGATGGCAAATTCTTCGACAGCAACCTGCCCACCAGCGTGGTGCTCGATCAGCCGAATATAAATTATTTCGATATGCAGGTAGGTGTTAATTATGCCTACTTCCCTACCGATAAATTGTACGTCAATGGCGGTTTTTCTGTGTGGCATCTCAACTCGCCCCGGGAATCGTTCTTTAAGAACGATGATCCCGCAGCCGGCGCCGACGGCCGAATTGCTAAACGTTATAATGCTTTTGGCAATGCCAGTATCAAGTTGAACGACCAGGTTATCATAAACCCAATGGCCTATTACAGCTTTACCGCAAAAACAAGCGAACTGGTAGGCGGGGGAAATGTTCAATACAATTTATCGGGCGATGGCGAAAGCCAACTGATCGGCGGGTTGTATTACCGGTCAGGCGATGCGGTTATTCCCATGGTGGGATATGTATGGAAAAGCCTGAAACTGATGTTCACCTATGATGCTACAACTTCTTCGCTGGATCAGTATAATCATTCCCGCGGTGCTTTTGAATTTGCGTTGATGCAGAACGGGTTCTATAATGAATACAACGGGGACAGAAGACAGTCAATGTGTCCATCTTTTAAATATTAAATTGTAAAGTATTAACCAATATCATTGCACCAACCTTCCTCTTATTAATACCTTGAAAACACAAATTTTGGTTAGGAATAGTCTGATGGTTATAGCGTTGCTTATTACCGGCGTTATACGAGTGGCCGCGCAATCAACTGCTACTTTTGAATTTGTTGAAAATAACGGACAGTGGGAAAAAGAGATCACCTTTAAAGGCTTGTTGCCTGCGGGTAATTTCTACCTGCAAAAAAATGGCTTTACGGTGGTGCAACACAATGTAGCCGACCTGGAGCAGCTGCATGGTCACGAAGCACCGCCCTCGCCAACCAGCAATGCCCGCCTGCAAACGAACCCTGCTGAGGCGCCCCTCACCATACGCTCCCATGCATACAAGGTGCAATTCATTGGCGGAGCAGCCAATCCTGAAATTGTTCCTGATAAAATATTACCCGGTTACAGTAATTATCTTATTGGCAACGACCCCACCAAATGGCGCACCAATGTAAGAAGCTGCCAGGCGGTGATCTATAAAAATGTTTATCCCAATATTGACATCCGTTATTACTCAGAAAGCGGCCGGTTAAAATATGATATCATCGTAAACCCCGGTGGCGATGTAAACAACATTGCCATGCAATACGACGGGGCCGATAAACTGTCTATCAAAAAAAGCGAACTGGTTATTAAAACAAGTCTGGGTGAAGTAAAGGAACTGTACCCTTACTCCTACCTGTTTGATAAAGTGCGGGGCAAACAGGAAACACCCTGCGCCTATAAGATCGATGGAAAAACAGTACGCTTTAAAACAAATTCTTATGATAAGGCCAGCACGTTGGTGATTGACCCTACTATCATCTTTTCTTCTTTTACCGGCAGCACTTCCGATGAATGGGGCTTTACAGCTACCCCCGGTCCTGATGGGTCTTTTTTCTCGGGCAGCATTTCATTTAATCCTGGTTTTCCAACTTCCCCGGGCGCTTATAAAACCAACTGGACGCGTGGTGGCAAACGCGGGATCGATATCGGCATTTTTAAATTCAGCGCCAATGGCGCCAATCGCGTATACGCTACTTATCTCGGTGGCACCAACGATGAATTTCCTCATAGTTTGTTTTGCGATGCACAGGGTGAGCTGGTGGTTATGGGCAGAACCTATTCCACCGATTTTCCCGGTCCCTTAATTGGTCCCACGGGTGCTACGGGTTGCAAAATGTTCGTGACCAAGTTGAATGCCACCGGTTCGGGGTTAATTGGCTCCATGCGCATTGGCGGCAGTGGTAATGATGGGGTGAATATTGAAGACCAGATGCTGACAGGCGGCCATAAAATAAACTCGCTGCTCAGGAACTATGGCGACGATTCGCACAGTGAAGTGATCATTGATAATGCTGGTTATATCTACGTGGCCGGACAATCACAATCAAACGATTTTTACATCACCCCCAATGCTTTTCAAAAAACCAGAAAGGGCGCCCAGGATGGCGTGGTGATGAAAATAGATCCCACCTGTAATAACATTATATGGAGCTCTTATTTAGGTGGCTCGGCCAATGACGCCGCCTTTGTACTGGCATTGAATCCGGTTAACAATGATATTTATGTAGCGGGTGGAACTGAAAGCACAGATTTTCCCGGCGCCTCCGGTGCAGCAAGCTCCACAGTTTTAAGTGGTAAGAATGCGGGATATATCGATGGGTTTGTGACCATTATTTCAAACGATGGCACCACGCAGAAGAAAAGTGTTTACCTGGGTACCCCCCAATCGGATATTCTCTATGGCATTCAATTCGACAGAAATAACTATCCCTATGTACTGGGCGTTACCCGTGGCGACTGGCCGGTGATAAACGCCGCCTATAGTAATGCCGGCGCCAAACAGTTCATTGTAAAATTAAGTAATGATCTTACCAATATAGCCTATTCCACTACGTTTGGTTCGGGCGGAAAGCCAAACATTTCACCGGTGGCCTTCCTGGTTGACCGCTGTGAGAACGTATATGTATCAGGCTGGGGCGGCTGGTATTTGCCTGCTTCCAGCCAGGCCGATCCGTATGATCTGGCCGGCACCAGAGGCATGCCTATTACTCCGGATGCACTGAAAAACACTACTGACAACCGTGACTTCTATTTCATAGTACTGAAAAGAGATGCGCAGTCATTGCTCTATGGTTCCTTTTTTGGACAGGATGGCGGTTTGGGGGAACACGTTGATGGCGGCACCAGCCGTTTTGATAAACAAGGCGCCATTTACCAGGCCATTTGCGCCAACTGTTATGGCAGCATGCCCGATCTGCCCATTACCAAACCCTATGTTACTACCAGTGGCGTATGGGCGCCAAAGAACGGCGCAGGAACGGGTGGTTGCAACCTGGGTGCGCTGAAGATCCTGCTGAACTTTTCCGGTGTGGCTTCCGGTCCCAAAGCCTATTTCAAAGGAGTATTCGATACAGTAGGCTGTGTGCCTTTCACCGTCACCTTTAAAGATACCATCCGGGATGCCCGGCAATACATCTGGAGTTTTAGCGACGGTACACCCGACCAAACAACTGCGGATTATAATATCACCCACAAATTTGAAAATGTGGGCGTTTACCGAATAAGCCTCATCGCAATAGACTCTTCAAGCTGTAACATCAGCGATACGGCCTTCCTTACTATTCATGTACGCGATGACCCGGCCGATATTAATTTTACCGCCAGAAAGTTGCCGCCCTGCCAATCGCTGCTCTATGAGTTTGTGAACACGTCCACCTTTCCGCCCAGGAAACCTTTTAAGCCGAGCAGCTTTACCTGGGATTTTGGCGATGGTACGCGTATAACGCCCGGCGATTCCATTATACAACACTCCTTTGGCTCAGCCGGTACCTATCAAACAAGACTTATTTTAACCGATACGGCGTATTGTAATGCGCCTGATTCGCTTGTGAAGGAGTTGCGCGTATCGCCGCTGGTAAAAGCCAAATTTGAAACACCTACGTATGGTTGTGCACCTTATACCGCCATATTCAATAACACATCGCTGGCCGGTACGGATTTCTATTGGGATTTTGGCGATGGCACTCAATCAAACGAGGTAAACCCGGTGCATGTATATCAGAATGTGGGCACCTATCATATAACGCTGAAGGTTGTTGATACCAGTACCTGTAACAAAGAAGATTCTACCTATCTCGATATAAAGGTATATCCCAAACCTGTAGCCGATTTCTCTTTTGCACCGGTGCCACCATCGGTGAACAAACCTATCATCTTTACCAACCTGTCGTCAGGCGCCGTTCAATACAAATGGGAATTTGGTGACGATGAGACCGTTACTAAAAATTCGGCCGATACCGTAAGCCATCAGTATAATGCTACCGGCACCTTTGAGGCCTGCCTGATTGCAACATCTGAAAGCGGGTGTACGGATACGACCTGTAAACAGGTGGACGCATTGATCGATCCCCTGCTGGATGTGCCCAATGCCTTTACACCCGGTCGCTTTGGCCGTAATGGCTTTATTTCCGTTACCGGTTTTGGCATTGCTAAAATGACCTGGAGGATCTACAACCGTTGGGGCAAGCTGGTGTTTGAGACGCGTGACCGCCGTGCCGCCTGGGATGGCACGTATAATGGTCAAGTGCAACCGATGGATGTGTATGCGTACACGCTGGATGTGGAGTTTTTTGATGGGAATAAGTTGCGGAAGACGGGGGATATTACGTTGATTAGGTAATAGTTGACGAGTTGACCAGTTGACGAGTTAACAAGGAATACAATATAAAGAGAGCCCAGCGGTTTTAAACTGCCTGGGCTCTTTTCATATATGAACCCCCTCTAATAACTTAATAACCTACAAACCTGCCACCGCGAGCCACATACGCTGACTTAAAAACCTTAAACTTTCAACCTTAAACTTTCAACTTTAAACTATCTATGCTGTTCGTATTTATTAGCCACAACAGCTTGTTGTAAGGTAGAAAGATCGTTTTCGGTTAGCAAAGGCGTTTTAAACACCCCTACAGCTTCTTCCAATTGTTGTATAGTTCTTATACCTGCTACGGCAGTGGTAATAGCCGGGTGATGTAATACAAACCTAAGGGCCGTTTGAGCAGTATTGCGCTGGTTGTTCGACAGGGCCTGCACGGCAGCAGCGGCCTTTTCAACTTCCTGCGGCGAATAATTCAGATATGCTTTCGGTGGTTTATTTATCAGTAATCCCTGCGCCACGGCGCCACGGGCCAGTACACCAATATTGTTTTCCTGTAACAATGATAAACAGGCTTCCTCAGGGCGGCGATCCAGCAAACTGTATTGCATCATTACGCTTACGATGTTCGAGCGTTTTATATATTCCCTGATAACATTGGGGCGAATGGATGAAATGCCATAATACCTGATCTTGCCCTGTTGTTGCAGCAGCTCAAATGCTTCAATGGTATTATCTATGGGGTCATCGATAGTGCCGCCATGCAACTGGTACAGATCGATATAATCAATATTCAACCGTTGCAAACTCTTTTCTACCTGGGTCAGAATATACCCTTTACGCGGGTTCCAGTCCCACCCGCTGCCATCGGCCCGCCATTGATTGCCCACCTTGGTAGCGATGTATACCTTATCCCGGTGGTGTTTAAGCGCTTTGCCTACCGACAGCTCATTCATTCCCTTTGCATACAGATCGGCCGTATCGAAGAAGTTAATACCGAGGTCAAGTGCCTGGTGTAATATTTTTTCATTGGCAGTATCCTCATCACCCAGTGACATACAACCAAAAGCAATGCGGCTGATGCGCATGTCTGATTTTCCCAATTGTACGTATTCCATGCTATAAAGGTACTATTCCAGGCAAAATAAAAATGGCCCCGATGCTATCAGGGCCACTCTTGGGGTATATTCTTTAGTAGTGCTACATTACCATCTGAAATCGAAATAGAGCGAACCGCCCAACTGGTCATTAGCGCTTTTCAGGCTCTTGTTGGCTACAGGATCAGCAGGTTTGGTGCTCAAACCACTGATCTGGTGCATAAACCCGATGTTACCATTATCCGGGAATGGAGTTGAGGCAAACTCGTTCAACAGCGCGCCCTGTTTCAATGGGCTGAACAATTGGAGGTACATGTTCGGTTGATCGGTATAGACTGTGAAGTTACCCATGTTTGTCTGGTACTGTACCCAGTATACATCGGCATGCCATCCTTTGAATTCGGCATTGGTATTAGGTTTGTTCGTTTTCTCCCACACACCTAATTGTTGTCCTTTCTGACGGTTTTTCCAAACCTGGAAAGGACCACGGCCCATCCACTTCACACCTGTTATCTTCTCTTCAGGATATTTGAAGGTGATACCTACATATTCGCCAGCGGGCTTCATGGAGTATGAGTATTCCATTTTAGGCAATTCACCGGTATGGAACGTCCATTTAACCCATAAAGAACTCTCGCCTTTATATGAAACCTCCACGATGTGGGTATTATCCTTTACCAGGTGTTTGAAGTCGGCCATGGCATAACCACTGTGGATACCTGCCAGGAAAGGACCGGTAAAAGAAAGGTCACGTTTACCTACATATACTTTGGTAAGGTTACCAGTCTTTTTATCGAAGATATAGTTGATACCGTCGCACACCAGTGACAGGAAGTCGGCTTCTTCTGTACGCATGATGGTAGAGATGGAAGCTACTTCAGGGCTGGTTGCTACCACATCCACAGGTTTGCGGATCTGGAAAGTATAGGTGTATACTTCTTTATCGCGTGAATCGAGCACAGTCAGCATCAGGGCATCACATACAGTGAACTGGTTCTGGAAGGTGAATTTCAGATCAGCTTTTTCGCCAGGACCGGTATAAGGTGATGGCAGCGTACCTTGTTCAACCACCAGCGGTTCCAGTGTTTTTTGGGTTGCCTTGGGGAACAATACCAGCTTCCAGTTGAACTTCAATCTGCTCAGGTTGGTATACAGGAATTTGTTCTCAATATTGATAACACCATTCCAGGTAGTGGGGAGCTGACTGATGTTGAAAGCCAGTGGTGACCAGATCTCCTTGATAGCATAATAGCTTGCCCATTTATCTTTTGATTTGGGATCGAAGCCGCTGGCTGATTCTATACCGTTGTCGTCGCGGTAAGTGGCCAGGAAGCTACCAGAGAATTTATTCGATTTGCTCATTTCAGTCCAGAACTCATCTAACCCGGCAGCACGACCGCCATTGAAGATACCGTTACCGATCTCTACAGGAGTGAATGCTTCTGTACCATATAAGATAGAGTTAGCGACTGTATTGAAGTCAGAGCTCTTTTTATCTTTATTTACCGGATGTATAACATACCGGTTTTGTACGTCATAAGTATCAAATTCCTTATCCAGTTCTTTGTTAGCGGCCAATTCCGGGCCGGTTGACCAACAGATCACTGAGGGGTGGTTCAGACCGCTGTATACGATATCCTTCACCATTTTCTTATCAGAACCAGGCAATTCACTGATTACAAACAAACCAAGAGAATCGCACAGGTCGAAGTACAAGGGGTCAACAGGATAGTATGATAACCGGACAGCGTTCATGTTCAGATCCTTCATGATATTGATGTCGGCCAGGTAAGCTTCTTCAGATGTTCTGTAGTTGCCCAGGTTGGCACTGCGACAGTTCATTCCTTTAAAGATAACCTTCGTACCATTTACATATATACCATCAGGTTTTGATTCAACTGATCTGAAACCGAATTTTTTATAAAAAGTGTAAATTACTTGTCCAGAGGCGTCCTTTAATGTTAATACAATCTGATACATGTGCGGGTTCTCGGGGTTCCATGTTCTGATCAGGGAGAACTGCTTTTTTATTTCAGCATTATCTGAAGCAGTTACCTTAGCAGGATCGCCCAACGCTTTGCCGGTAGGATCGAATACCTGCATCTCGATGGTTTCATTGGCTTGAATACCTTTACTAAACACCTGCATGGTGAAATCACCAGAGGCTTTGGCATCAATCGTTACCCGTTCTATATAAGATTCGAATGCATTAACATGGGCGGCGGTGCTGGCAGTATTATTTCCAAGCCCCTGTTGACCCAGTAAACCTGGCAGCGGGATCTTGGTCTTAATATTATTAACACGCTCATTCGCTGAATAAGACCCCCACAGCGTGGAATGGTCATTCGCGGCCCCTAAGTGTTGGGAGGTTGCACTTCCCTGTGCAAGCGCCTGGGTTAAAATCCCATGCATGATCAACAAATGCAGGATAGTCTTTTTCATTTCAGGTGTTGGATAAGTAGCTACTAAATAAGATATCAGACCCGTGTAAAAACTACTGACCAGATCATTTATATAACCAGCCAGCAGCAAAAGAATACCTCAGCGGTTATTCCATGCGGTTGTTAGGTTGGTGGGGTAGCTTTTACGAACGGTGCAATATAATACTAAATTTTGTTTTGTCTAAGCGTTCTAAAACCTTTTACTATTGTTATATGTTGCCTACCGTTTTAGCAAAATGTTTTGCATTCATGCCTGCGTTTATCCCTTCAATATCAATTCAATCTCACTAAGTTCTGCAGATGAGAACTGCCTGTTGGAAAGACAGGCCAGGTTATTATCCAGTTGATCTGTTGAGCTTACGCCGATCAATACGGTTGTTATCCGTTTGTCTTTCAGCAACCAGCTAAGGGCCATTTGCGCCAGCGACTGGTTACGGCGTCTCGCTATCTCGTTCAGCTTCTTTATCTTCTCGATCTTCTCGGGCGTAATTTCATTGGCCTTTAAAAAACCATGTTCTTTTGATGCTCTTGAATCTTCAGGAATACCTTTTAAATACCTGTCGGTTAACATGCCCTGCGCCAGTGGTGAAAACGGAATACAACCTACACCATATTCTTCCAGCACATCGAGCAAACCGCCTTCTACCCATCTTTCAAACATCGAATATTTTGGCTGATGAATAAGACAGGGCGTACCTGCCTGTTTCAACATCTCAAATGCTCTTTTTGCTTCTGCTGCCGGATAGTTAGAGATCCCTGCATATAAGGCCTTGCCACTTTTTACTATATCATGCAGGGCCATCATTGTTTCTTCCAGCGGCGTATCGGGGTCTGGCCGGTGCGAATAAAAGATGTCTACATACTTCAACCGCATCCGTTGCAAACTCTGATCGAGGCTTGCCATCAGGTACTTTCTCGATCCCCAATTACCGTAAGGTCCCGGCCACATCAGGTATCCCGCCTTTGATGAAATAATCAACTCATCGCGCAGATAACCTGAAAAGTCTTTCTTCAACATGCTACCAAAATTCTCCTCGGCTGAACCGGGTGGTGGCCCGTAATTATTCGCCAGGTCGAAATGGGTGATGCCTTTGTCAAAAGCATGCCGAACAATATGGCGTGCTTTTTTGAAATCGTCTACTCCCCCGAAATTATGCCACAACCCAAGCGACAAAGCTGGCAACAATAAACCGCTGTTGCCGCAACGATTGTACGTCATGGAATCATAACGGGTTGAAGACGGGGTATATGCCATCTCAGTTATTGATTAATGTAATTGAAAATGATGAACACTCGCTGGTTCCGGACGCCACGGGGCATTGACTGTCGCTTTGCACATTTTCTAAGTTATTCAATGCGTAAAATATATAACGCGTGTTACTAATATTTAAGTACATATAAGTAAGAATAATACTTAGTTCCCGGGTTTAGTCAGTATTCGGCCCTACAAGATCGCCCCTGGTTTTAACCTGTACTTATGCTTAAACGCAACAAGCATTATTTAATTATGTCGAACCACCAAACTAACAACTGTTCTTTTAACATTTTATTGTATCCGGCGGGTATTATCTGGCGATAACTGCCTGCATTGCAAGGCATAAAGTGATTTTCGGGAAATACGGGGTTTTCAGGTCAATAAGATCGTATATTTTCCTGGATGGCCATAAAAACTCCAGGTTGCCCGGTACTCCCGAACAACCTGGAAAAGGAAAAGGCTATGGCTGGCAATCGTCAGCAACCGGGGAGTTATCAGGCGCCCCTTTTAAAATAGTATCAGGCCGCTAAAGTACCTGTTGCTATATAATATGAGGGTAGTAAAATGTGTTTTTCTGGGTACTAAAATGTTTACTTTATAGGTAAAGACTGTCTATGTGAGGGAATCGTGAATCTGGAACCGCCTGTTGTATCATAAAATAATTAATATTATAATTGCCTTCTTAAAATTCAATACCCTAAGAAATGAACTGTAAAGTTTTTGTGCTGGCTTTGCTTGTACTGATTGGAAGTAGCTGTAAACACAAAACAGCAACGGAAAATAACCCCCAGGAGACTCCGCAGCCTACCATCCCTCAACCGCAAACTCCTAATCACCATGGGGATGATGATGACGATCATGAAGGGCGCCATCATGAGCACGAACACGATGATGATGACGATGACCATGACAGGCACCATCATGGAAAGAAACATCACCGGCTTCCGCCAGGGCAGGAAAAGAAATTGCACGGGGAACAATCTGCCAGGAACTATGCGCCCGGACATAGGAAAGGAGATAGATAGTTCAAAGTTTGGCTACCTAACTTGCCCATTGCCTTGCAACAACCACTTCTCAGTAACTAATTTCTCTAATGCAAAAGGCCCGCGGGCGTGGAGTTTTTGGGTGGAGATGCCGATCTCGGCGCCGAGACCCATTTCTTCCCCATCGGTAAACCGGGTACTGGCATTGGTGTATACAGCGGCCGCATCCACTTCCTGTAAAAAGCGGGCGCAATTCTTTTTATTATTGCTTACAATAGCTTCGCTGTGTTTGGTAGAATGTTCGCGGATGTGGTCCAGCGCTTCATCGATATTCCTGACCACCTTTACCGCACATTTCAGGCTCTGAAACTCCCGGTCAAAATCCCCGGGTGTGGCCTTTTGTAAATGCGGATAACCTTTTAATAATTTATGCGATTTGGCATCGGCAAATATTTCTACCTGGTGCTCATTGAACTTTGGCTGCAATTGTTTCAGAAAGGCGGCTGCTACTGCTTCATCAACTATCACCGTATCCATGGCATTACATACCGATGGACGCGAAACTTTGGCATTCACTACAATGTCTACTGCTTTCTTAATAGATGCCTCTTTTTCTACATACACATGACATACCCCTGCGCCTGTTTCTATCACCGGCACCAGGCTGTTCTTTCTTACAAATTGTATCAGTGATTCGGAACCACGGGGTATCAGTACATCTACATATTTGGTAGCCGTAAATAATTCCTGTACGGTTTCACGTTCTGAGGGCAGCAGGGTCACACAATCGGGATCGATGTCATTTGCCTTCAGTACTTTTTTTATCAGGCGGATGGCTGCCAGGTTGGAATTCTCCGCTTCGCTACTGCCTTTGAGCACACAACCGTTCTGGCTGCGGAGGCAAAGCGCCGCAATATCATACGTAACATTGGGTCTTGATTCATAAATAGCGCCTACCACTCCTAATGGTACCGCAATTTTATGCAGCAACAAACCATTATCCAGCTTGCGCTTTTCAAGCGTTTTGCCGGCAGGGTTAGGTAGTTTGCTTATTGTACGAATGGCGTTGGCAATGCCAGTGATGCGTTCTTTGTTCAATAACAGCCTGTCTGTCCTGGGATTGTTGGGGTCCTGCTTTTCTACATCGAGCTGATTGGCTTTGATGATGGATGTGCTGTTCTTCTCCAGTTCATCGGCCAGTTGTAATAAAACAGCTTTCAGTTGTTTATCGGTCGCCTGCCGCAGGTTGATAGCGGCTTTCCAGGTCTTCATTATCAATGATTGTACACTACTGCTCATCAGGTCTCAATTAAAATATTACAATATCATCGGCATGTGCTGCCAGTACATTTTTTTGTGAAATGCCATCGCGGATGGCGCTGGCGTCCAGTTTTACCTTGGCAACGCCAATGATGCTTTCTTCTTCATCTTTTATTTGCACTACTTCCCCCGCTGCAAATTTTCCCTGCACATTGGTAATGCCTACCGTTAACAAACTCCGGCGTTGTTGCAAAGCTTTAACCGCGCCTTTGTCAACCAACAGCGTACCAAGGGTAATGGAACCGCTGGCCAGCCATTTTTGCCGGGCTTTTAAATTCGATTCCTGCGATACAAAGGTAGTACCGTTTTTACCGGCAAGCGCATCGGCAAAGGGTGCTGACCCGTTCAAGCCGCAGATAATTACCTGGATGCCCAGGGATGTAGCCAGGCGGGTAAAAGTGAGTTTGGAGGTCATGCCACCCAAACCAAGACTGCTTTTACCGGTTTGCACATAGCCCAGCACTTTACTGTCGATCTTTTCTACCCGGCGAATGATGCTTTTGGTATCATCCATAAAACCACCCACCGAGGTACAGATCACCAGGGTCTCTGCATCAAAACCCACGGCAATAAGGGTGGCGAGTTCGTCGTTGTCACTGAACTTCAGCTCCACATTGCTCACCAGGTCGTTTTCATTAACAATGGGCAATATGCCGTTCTGCCAAAAGGCTTCAAAGGTTTCTTTTAACTGCACAAACTGAAACCGGTTGCTGAAATGGTGTCGTTCGCACAGCGCCTGAGCCACGGGAATATCAAACTTCGAAAAATGTTTCTGGTATAATTGGATCAGCAAAGGGTTGCCCACGGCCGCCGCCGCCTTGCGTTCAGTAATACTGCCTTTGTAATGCTGTATATATACTTTTCCGCTGCCCACTGCCCCACTCGATACCAACACCACCCGATGGGTATGAAACAGCTCCGCAATTTCTGACGCCACCTTTTTAATAATAGTATGACTTATTACGCCTTCCTCATTGGTTATGACCGCCGTGCCAAGCTTTATTACAATAACCGGTTTTTGCATGCGCAAATTTAAAGCTTAAAGCCCAAAGGCTAAAGGCAAAAGCTTTCTTCGCAACCTCACTTTGTGCTAACACTTGCTGCTTTCAGTTTTAGTCATTTAGCTTCCATTCGTTAGCATATTGAGCAAATAACTCCACAAACACCCCTTCAAACCATATGACAACCAGTAGATTACAACAAGGCACGTAGTTTTAGATAATAAAGGAAATCTCGTGTTATGATTAAGAAATATTACGGATTATGTTTGCTGCTGATGACCCTGTTTTACTCAGGTTGCGCCGCTGTTGAAGGCATTTTTAAAGCCGGCATGTGGTGGGGAATATTCTTAGTGGTGCTTGTGATAGGATTGATATTCTGGATTATTAGTAAGCTTTTTGGCAGAAGATAGTTTATAGTTCAAGGTGGAAAGTTCAAAGTTTCAGTTCTTGAACCTTACACTTACAATTTTAAACCTAAAACTGTGAACTATTAACTAATTCCTGAACTCCTGCGAGATCATGAGCCCATATTTACCGCCATCTACTATTCCAATACCTAAACGGCCAAACTCAGGTCGAAGGATATTAGCGCGGTGCCCCGGCGAATGCATCAATCCATTATGTGCAATATCCAACGTGGGCGCCAGCGCAATGTTCTCTCCGGCATTGGTGAATTGTACGCCATCGTCTTTCATGCGGTCAAAGGGTCCTTCTCCATTAGGCGACACGTGGGAGAAATAACCCCGCTGAAACATATCTATCGAATGTTTGCGGCCAACCTGGGTTAATTCCGGATCAAGTTTAAGGGTATTCAAGCCTGCTTTTATGCGCTCGGCATTAACCCAACTCAACATCAGGGTTTCCAGATCGGACCGCGAGGGGGGCGCCATCACTTTAAAGGGAAGAATGACTGTTTCATTGGAACCGGGCTTTACTGTTAACCGGTTCATCGTTCTTTCTACCTCTGTAAATACCAGCGATAATTTTGTTTCTATCAACTCGGCCGGTACCGACAACATAACCACAAAGCGGCTTTGTCGGGTTGTGTTGGAAATACTATTACTGATGGGCAGCGCCAGCAACAGGGCTGCTCCGATCACTGCATGGGTAACGCCATTTACAAAACCGGGTAGTATACCGAAGAATTTATTATCCCAACGCCCATGTGCATCAACGGGGACCTTATGCAATGTTCTATTGGTGAGCGCATTTGTAAAAACCCGCATTAATACATAAGTAACTATAAAAGCAAGGGGCAATGCCCAGGCGCCAAGTGAGGGAACATACTTGTTGATAAAAATAGTAGGGTAAGGATATAATAAAAAGGTAGCCGCAATACTTATGAGGAGCCCCATCAGGTACAATAGTTCCAGGATAAATCCTTTTTGCCAACCATCCCACATGCCATAGGCTACTATTAATAGTAGCAGAAAATCGATCCAATTCATGCTTGCAGCTTTGTTATTTACACTAAAAAACCATGCTACCTGTACGGATTGTGTTTTACTGGTTCGGGGCCGGGAGATTTACATCAGGAAGGATCGTATTGTTGCTAAATTTCTACATTTTTAGTGGAAGGGAACTGTTAAAAAAAGAAGAAGGCCCGGATAGAAATCCAGGCCCGTTAAAAATCCAATATCCTATGAAAAACCGATATACTAACGGTGTTCGTGGTTCGTAAATTGTTCCGGGTAGAAAATTATTTTTTCAGGGGGGAATTTTACTACCCTTCCAACCTGACAATGTGTTGTTTATACCTATTAAAATATCGCAACAGCCGGTATGGTCAACCGCCGTAAATTCACATAATCACACCAGCAAAAAAGCTGTTTTATCGCATAATGCCGGAATCAACAACACGTCCTACATATTTATTATCCTGCAAAATCCAGGTTACCTCGTATTTACCGATGGCTTCGTTGTTCACCATATAAATGTACATCCGGTGTTTGTCTTTCGAAAGGTACACCGCGTTATGGGTTTTAATGGTGCCGCCTTCTGAATAGGTGAATTCGGGATGATACAGATCTGCATAGGCAACAGGTGGTATGGCAACGGTATCTTTATTATTAAGGATAACAATAACCGAAGAAATGGTAGTGGTTGGAATAGAACCATAGTCGCCATAGTAAGGCTTACCATCTATTTTTACCAGGTATTTCTTATCGTAATAATAGAATAACTTGTGTTTGGAAGCCTCAAAAGTACCGCTGGTGATAACCACTTTCTGTTTGTCGCCTTCAAAGGTTATTGAATGCATGTTGTAGTCGGTGGCGGGTAATTTCTGTAAGGGTTCTTTACCCAGGCGTTCGTCGATACCGCCTATGGTAAAGGTGGCCAGGTCGTCCCGGATCTCGCCTTTGGGATATTTTGTAAAGCTTTCTCTTTTGTTTCGAAGATCGGGTAAGGATTCATCCTGGGCCTGGGCGCCTGCAAATGCAACCAGCAGGCACAAGCATAAAAAGGAACGCATAGAAGTATGGTATTGAGTTATGGTAGCGAAAATAGGGACATTTGGAGGAAATTGAGCTAAATTAATGTTAACATGGGGAGTTGACCAGTTGACCAGTTGACGAGTTGACGAGTTGACCAGTTGACGAGTTGACCAGTTGACGAGTTAACAAGTTGACATGTTAACGAGTTAGAAGAATGTTAAGTAGATTATGTAGGAAGTTGATTGAGTTGATGGAAAACACCGAAGCAACAACTTTAATCGCTGCGCTCCAGGGTATTCAAACTAACAAACTAAAACATAGAAGCTGGCTGGGCATTAAGACTACTGCCCCAATTTCCTGGTTTTGCCTGTAAATAAATATCCAGCACTCCGCCTTTCATGATGTTGGGATAGGTGATAAAATTCTTTTTATAGGGTGTGCCGTTCAATTTTACTTGTTGAATATAGCTATCGCCTGCTGTTTGTTTGTGACAGACGATCTGCAGTTTTTTATTACCTGGTAATTGCAGGGTTATTTTATTAAAGAGGGGTGAACAAACAATATGCTCACCCGAAACGGGATCAACGGGATAGAGTCCAATAGCGGCGAATATATACCAGGCGCTCATTTGACCGGCATCGTCGTTACCGCTTAATCCGCCGGGACCATCGCTGTATTCTTCATATAGAATTTGGCGTACTACCTGTTGCGTTTTCCAGGGTGCCGTTGTGAAGTTATACATAAACGGGATCTGGTGTCCGGGTTCATTGCCATGCCAGTATTCGTTTTTGGCAAACAAAGTGTCCAGTGCGTTTTCCAGTGCTTTGTCGCCACCCATCAGGCTGGCCAGCCCGGCCACATCCTGCGGAACATAAAAAGTATACTGGCGCGGCGTTCCTTCTGTAATATAGGGTTCGCGTTTGTCGGCATTAAAGGGTTCGTACCAATGCCCATCGGCGTATTTGCCGCGCACCAGCCCTGACCTGCTATCAAACACATTGCGGTAATTAAGCGCCCGTTTATGCAGGGCCGTATAATCGGCTGTTTTATTCAGTCCTTTGGCTACCATTGAAAGGGCATAATCATCGTAGGCGTATTCCAGGGTACGACTCACCTGTTCCTTTTTATGAAAGGCTTCAGGCACGCTGTCCTCCATGGGAATATAACCGTATTGCAGATACGATGACAGGGCACGGCGGCCCTTTCCATTTGTATAATCTTCGTTATTGGGTATATCAAATGCGTTTTGCCGCATTAGTTTGTATGCTGCACCCACATCATAATTTCGAATGCCTTTTGTGAAGCTCGATGCTATAAAGGCAGTTGCATGATCGCCGACCATCGCGGCAGTATAGCTGTTCCAGCAGGGGAAAATTGGCAACCATCGCCCCTGTTCGCCTTTTAAGATCAGGGAAGATACCAATTGATCTATCCTTTCCGGTTGTAAGATCTGTAACAAGGGTAACTGGGCGCGGTAGATGTCCCACATGGAAAAATCATCGTAGTACTGTCCATTGGCCAACTTGCGAATGGGCGATCCACCTGCAAAGGAAGGATACGTTCCGCTTACATCGCTGTACAGCCGCGGATGCTGAAAGGCATGATACAAGGCGGTATAAAAGATTCGTTTGTTTTTTTCATTATCGCCCTGCACCTGTATTTGTGACAAGGCTCGCTGCCAGGCTTGTTTTGCATTGGTTTGAACCGAGGTAAAATTCCAGGTGATGATTTCTGCCTGTAAATTCTTTCTGGCTTCGGCCACACTGCTGAAAGAGGTGCCAATGCGAATGCGGAGCTGTTCGCCTTTTTTTAGTTTGAACCCGGCAAATACACCGCTGTTCTTTTGATCGTGGATACTGTCGATCGCCATCATATTTTCTTCCTGAAAGGCGCCGGTACGTACGGGTATTTTTCCAAATTGTATAAAGAAATATCCACTAAACCCTGTTTTGTTACCCCAGCCCTGGTAAATACGGTGGGCCGGGTTATAGCCCCACACTTCACCTTTTGCCGCATCAATATGCACTACACTTTCGCCCCGGTCGCTGTTGGGTATAACCAGCAGGTATAAACTATCGTCGTGTTGCAGGGTGAACTGCATCATGCCGCAACGGGCAGTGGCCGTCATTTCGGTGATGCAGTCATAGGTTGGTAATTCTACTTTATAATAATCGGGCGCGGAAATTTCTTTGTCATGCGAAAATGGTGTGGCAAAATCTTTTGTTTTTAATTGCCCGGTAATGGGCATTATGGTTACACTGCCATAGTCCTGCATACAGGAGCCGCTGATCCAGTGGGTGCCCCGAAAACCGTTTATGAGACTGTCTTTATAAAAATAAGGGGGAATGCATTTGGTTTCTGTTGCCCGGGTTTGTGGCGTCCATTGCGTCATGCCAAATGGCAAACCTACTGCAGGGATGGTATTGGCGTTTTTTTCTGAACCCGCTTCGCTGTGCTTTTGGGCAGCGGTTGTGGTTGAAGAGGCTGTTCCGGAGAGAGGTTGTACATATCGGGTTACATCCTGGCTATGAATAGTTACGGGCAAACAGGCCAGGAATAGTATGGTTAGTTTTAAGTTCAACGTTTAAAGTGCTAAAGTTATTAAGTTTGTTAGTTTTTTAGTTCGTTAGTTTTTTAGTTGGGAGCATACCGTTTAAAGTTTTGGCTTAGGTTTTCAAAGTGGCAGGTTCGTAAGTTATTAGGTTCTTGAGTTCTTAAAGAGGCTGTGAACATAAGAGCGAGCCACGAATGTAGACTCCGGGAACTGGCAACCGGCAACCCCGAACTTACGAACTTAATAACTCAAAAACTAAATAACCTGCATCTTGTAAACTGCTACAGTATTTTTCTTTGGCCCTCTGCCTTCTGCCCTCTGCCTTAAAAAGAAACTCCAGGCTAGAAAGCCCGGAGGTAATAATTACTGCTACATAATTATGAAAAAGAATTTGATCTTGATCTATTGGATTTTAAAAACGGTTTCTTTTAAAATAGCCGGACCCCTATAGACAGGGCCCGGCACTCTGTCATCGCCTTTCCTAAAACTATTTTTTTTAATAACCTGTGTTTTGTGTAAGCTTGGGATTAACTGCAAGCGCATTGGTTGGTATCGGGAAAACTCTGCGATACGCATCTGCGTTGGTTTTGAAACCCCATTTCCCTTCGTACTTACCGTACCTGATCATATCATTCCGGTGCCAGGCTTCCCAGGCAAACTCGCGGCTGCGTTCATTGTAAATGCTGTCCAGCGTAATGGTTGCCCAGGCTGCTGAAGTAGTGCGGTTTGCCCGCAGA
>JAJKIL010000287.1 GCA_021154515.1 Niastella sp.
AATCTAAAATTAATATTTATATAGCATGTAGAGTTTGTCATACCTACTTCAAATCAAAATTTTTCATCGCTTTCTGTTTTATTCCATTCAATTCATTAGCCCAGGAAAAAATTGATATGGACAGGTACAGATCCTACACTTAAAAGTGAAGTGGTGATGCTGGGCGGCCATCTTGATTCCTGGCATGGGGCTACAGGTGCAACCGATAGCGGCAGGCTGTGCTGTTATGATGGAAGCCGTTCGCATTCTGAAAGCCCTGAATATACAGCCACGCCGTACCATTCGCATTGCGTTGTGGAGTGGGGAAGAAGAAGGCTTGTATGGCTCCCGCAATTATGTAAAGAATCACTTCGCTGATCCTGCCAAAATGGAGCTGATGCCGGAGCATGAGAAGATCTCTGCTTATTACAATCTGGACAATGGCAGCGGAAAGATCCGGGGCGTATACCTGCAGGGTAATCAACAGGTGCGACCTGTTTTTAACAGTTGGCTGGCCCCGTTTAATGATATGGGAGCCAAGACACTCACCATCGAGAATACGGGCGGTACGGATCACCTGTCGTTTGATGCGGTTGGCATTCCCGCATTTCAGTTCATCCAGGACAAATTAGAATATGATACCCGTACGCATCATACCAATATGGATACCTATGATCACCTGGTTGCAGACGACTTAAAAGAAGCGGCTATCATTGTGGCCAGCTTTGTTTATAATACGGCTCAACGTGATGAAAAGATCCCACGAAAAGAATTGCCCAAACCGTAGACTGGTATGCGTAAAGCTGGAGTGCCAACTACAAAATGATTCATTTAGAATAATTGATATATGTACAATTATTTATACCAGGCCGCGTTTTGTATGAAGTATGAAACGCATTATAACCCTTAGCCTGAACGCTGTACTATTATTTTATTCCTGCCAGAAATCTTCAAAAGATTCCCCTGCGCCGGTTACCAATTCAGACAGCGCTACCGTTACCGTTGTAAATGGTTATGGAAGCGGCACTTACAAGATCGGTGATACCGTGCACATTTGGGGCAACCCCACATCGGATAGTTATGTATTTGACCAGTGGACCGGCTACACCAGCCTTTTGCAGAACAGCGGTGAATGGCATAATATATTTATAATGCCGGCACAGAATGTGACTGTAACGGCCAGCCAGAAAGCCATTACGCAGCTTTCATTGAAGTATGAGAAGATCAAAGGCGTGAACATTTCAAAGAACGTCTATTCCTGTTTTCCCGCTTCGCAAAAAGGAGTGGTTTTTTTGTTGCACGGTTCCAATGGCAATGCGCTGAACCTGGTTACCAATTATGAGTGGAAACAAATGATGAAAGACCTGGTAACGGCCGGGTTTGGCATCATAGTTACAGAAGCGGAAGAAGTGTCTTTGAACAATGATATAAACGGTAATGGTTCCCTGCAATGGAAAACAAACCCGGTGGATAGTACTACGAACGTTGATATGGGCAATATAAAAGCCATTCGCGATACATTTTATGCAAGAGGTTCTGTTAACCGGTCGTTGCCCCTGTATTCGATCGGCATGAGCAATGGCGGCGCATATTCCTGCTGCTTATCGTATTTGTTCAAATTTAAATCGGGCGTGTCTTATTGTGCGCAGGCGTATAAAGTGATCTTTGATGCATCTACCATCCCTTACCAGTTCTGTATGGCAAAGAACGACGACCAGCCCGAAGTTGGCGCTGCCGGTAATGCCGATGCACTTACGTATTCGCAAGGGCTCAACAGCCGCGGCGTATGCAGCAAGTATTTTGTAAATGACCGCAGTCCGGTTTATCCCGAGCGGTTTGCGCGGGAATCGGATATCAGCGTGGCTACTTCCACGGCGCTTTTCAAAGAGTTAAAGAATAACAACTGGCTCACCAGTAAAAACTTCATAAAAACAAACGCTGACAGTGTTTCAAAAATTTGCCTGGCCAATTCGGCTACCTATCCAACCTATAATTCATTGAACGTGGCGCAGCGTTATTTTGTGAACATGCAAATAGATGTGATGTTCGCAGGGCATCAGTTCTATAGCGATCTTAACAAAACCACGATAAAGTTCCTTGATTCGAGATGTCAGTAGCACAATAATTAGTGAAGAAAAATAATAATCAAAAATAGCCTCTGATGCATCGGAGGCTTTTTTAATTGAGCAGGCGTTTACACTTTCAGGCTCCGGTTCATTTCCTGGTTGGTTACTCGTGGGAACAGCCTGCCAGCTTGAGATGGTTCCTGGCAATGCCCAAAAGCCATCGCGGCTGAATTCTGTTGCGCTTTTATTGTTATCTTCACATCAATTCAAATATAGATTTTTTATCAAATGAATGAGATAGTGCCCACCCTTTTCGACTTTCTTCTTTCAGACGTAAGTTTGCGCCATATAGTTCCCAAACAGCAAGCTGAAGACCTATTCACTTTTTTCAAGCACCATCCACTCTTCAATTGGACAAATTCAAATAATGGCTGTGAAGGAAGAGCTGACGCTGTATGTGTTTTATTAGATGAGTGGAACATACCAAATTATAAGGGTTGGGCGTTCGGCGGTGCTTATCTGAAAAACCATGTAGGAGAACTAAAACAAAACTGGAAATACCATGTCGCCCCGGTACTTTCAGTAGAGGAAGATGGGAAAATTATAGATTATGTACTCGATCCTTCTACAGCTGGTTCATTAATGCAAATCGATGAATGGGCGGCAGCCATCACCCAGTTGCCACATAGTTATTATTGTATTCGCCAATCGTGCTGGTATATTTTCCCTTCTAAAAACATTAGCAGGGAAAAATGGAACATGCGTGACAAACAAAATCGCAAATGGATGATACAGTGCCTTGCCGGCATCAATAGTCTTACTGCTACAGGTAAAGCTCAATTATGTTTCAATAAGAAACGATTACAACATATTTCAGCATCGTTCCAAAAACTGAAGAAAAAAAAGCCGTGATAATATAATAACTCGATACATCGAGACTACTATCGCCGGGCGATAATTACTTTTTTGGGACGATAATTATTTTTTGCCTGGAGATAGTT
Source organism: Niastella sp. (assembly GCA_021154515.1). GTDB lineage: Bacteria > Bacteroidota > Bacteroidia > Chitinophagales > Chitinophagaceae > Niastella. The sequence continues at coordinate 3,047 of JAJKIL010000287.1, forward strand.
ACTTTTCGGGGAGCTTTCAGTAAAACTTCACTTACGATCATAAATAAGTAACATTTTATAACGCAGTTCACCCATTTGCCGGCTCTTTCACTTAAAAACCGGAAAAATCACTTGTCAAAAGACTTATAATACCTGAATGCAGCCATATTTTCCTTATCAACGATAGATTTTTGCTATAGGCCCGCCGAATTCAAATAAACACCGCCCAATTAATACCATAAGATCTTACAAGCCCTCTAACAGGGCCATGAAATAATCTTTGCGTCCGTAGCACAAATAGTTTTTTAGTGAATATTATTCGATGAATGTCCGCAGAATATATATGAATACTTAAAATCCCTCAACTAATGCGGATAGGAGATATACGATAAATTGTGTATATTAGAGAATAGGCCGCCAGCTATTAAAATGAATTCGATTGCATTTATTGATACCGAGATTGAGCCAAAGAGCCGAATAATTCTTGACATTGGAAGTGTTAAGGATGATGAAAGTTCTTTTCACAAAACTTCACTCATAGAATTCAAAAACTTTCTCAACGGAACGCAATTTATCTGCGGGCATAACATTTTCAACCACGACATAAAGTATATCGGACAAACACTTAAAGAGGCAGGCATAGGCCCTTCAAACATTATTGACACCTTGTACCTTTCTCCGCTGCTGTTTCCCACAAAACCTTACCATGCTTTATTAAAAGATGACAAACTTCAATCGGAAGACCCTAACAATCCTTTGAATGATTCAATCAAAGCAAAGGATCTATTCTATGATGAAATAGCCGCTTTTAAACTGCAAGATGAAACGCTTAAAGAAATTTTCTATTTGTTATTAAATAACAGAAAGGAGTTTAACGCCTTTTTCCGTTTTATTGACTACGTCAGCCCAAGTATAGGACTTGAAAGCTTAATTCGAACGAACTTTAAAAATGAAATATGTGAGCAAGTTGACTTAGCGAAAATAATTTCAGCGCATCCGGTTGAATTGGCATATTGTCTCTCACTCATTAATTCTTTCATCCAACACAACAAAATACATTCAATCACACCGCGCTGGGTGCTGAAAAATTATCCTGAAGTTGAACAGATAATGTTCCGGTTGAGAAACAAGCCCTGCATAAGTGGTTGTGTATATTGTAACAACGCATTGGACGTCCACAGAGGTTTGAAGCGGTTTTTCGGATTTAGCACTTTCAGAACTTATGGTTCTGAACCACTACAAGAGAAAGCTGTAAAGGCAGCTGTTGATAATAAATCAATACTAGCAGTTTTCCCGACAGGCGGCGGCAAGTCGATCACTTTTCAGGTTCCTGCTTTAATGAGTGGTGAAAGTTCAAAAGGATTGACGGTGGTAATATCTCCACTCCAATCCTTAATGAAAGACCAGGTAGACAATCTTGAAAAAAATGGGATCACCGAAGCTGTCACCATAAATGGATTGCTTGATCCGATTGAAAGAGCCAAATCATTTGAAAGAGTGGAAGACGGATCGGCTTCCATTCTCTACATTTCGCCGGAAGCATTGCGCTCACGAACCATTGAACGATTGATCCTGGGAAGAAATATTGCTCGTTTTGTAATTGACGAGGCGCATTGTTTTTCCTCCTGGGGGCAGGATTTCAGAGTTGATTACTTGTACATTGGCGACTTTATTAAATCGATCCAGGAAAAGAAAAACCTGGAAGATGGAATTCCCGTTTCATGTTTTACGGCAACAGCAAAGCAAAAGGTCATAGAGGACATTCGGGAATATTTCAGGGAAAAATTATCGCTGAACCTTGAATTATTCACCTCCAAATCATCAAGAACAAACCTTCGATACAAAGTTTATGAAAAAGGGAATGAAGAAGAAAAGTTTCAGGCAGTAAGAGACTTAATTGAAGAAAAGAATTGTCCGACCATTATTTATGTATCAAGAACGAAAAAAGCATTTTCGCTGGCAGAGAGATTAACGGAAGATGGTTTTAACGCAAAACCGTATCATGGAAAAATGGATATAAAAGAGAAAACTGCCAACCAAAATGCCTTTATTGCGGGAGAGGTTCCAATTATGGTTGCTACCTCTGCTTTTGGAATGGGCGTTGACAAAAAAGATATTGGCATGGTAATTCACTATGAAATATCAGACTCCCTTGAAAACTATATTCAGGAAGCAGGTAGAGCCGGACGAGATGAAAATATGGTGGCTGACTGTTTTGTATTATTCAATGAGGAAGATCTTAGCAAACATTTCATCCTGCTGAATCAAACTAAACTTTCCATAAAAGAAATTCAACAGATCTGGAAAGCAGTAAAAGAAATTACAAGATTTCGGTCAACAGTTTCGAACTCTGCTTTAGAAATTGCAAGAAAGGCTGGCTGGGACGATACTGTGGTAGAAATGGAAACAAGAGTAACCACAGCAATTGCAGCGTTGGAAGAAGCGGGCTATTTGAGACGTGGGCAAAACATGCCCAGAGTTTTTGCAAACAGCATTCTTTCCAGGAATGCACAGGAAGCCATTGACAAGATAAATGCCTCTTCAAGGTTTGAGGAAAAGCAAAAAGAAAAAGGGATCAGGATCATTAAGAAACTCTTTTCAAGTAAAAGCAAAAAGCAGTCAGAAGACGAGACTGCCGACTCGAGAATAGATTATATAAGTGATCATCTGGGAATTGTGAAAGAGGAGGTGATAAACGTTATAAACCTCCTGCGTGAGGAAAAAATTCTCGCTGACGCAAAAGACCTAACCGCCTTCATCAAAAAAGGAGAAAACAAAAACCGTTCTCTTAACATCGTTGAAGCTTTCAGCAAGATTGAAGAATACCTGCTTCCTGTTTTTGAAGAACAGGAAAGAATATTTCACATCAAAGAACTGAACGAAGATGCAGAGGCTAAAGGCTGCGAAGACGTAGATATCAAAAAGATCAAAACCATCATCAACTTCTGGTCAATCAAAAACTGGATCAAGCGTCAAAATTTGGAGTATTCTAAGAATCACCTTGCTGTAATTAGCCTACACCCGAAAGATATACTGAAAAAACGATTGGAGAAACGACATGAGTTGGCAAAGTTTATAGTTGAACTCCTTTACATGAAAAATAATTTAATTTCTTCAGAAAACGATGCCGGGAAAGACGAAGTGCTGGTTGAATTTTCAGTACACGAATTAAAGGAATCATATGAACAAAGCCAAACCCTCTTCAAGGCGAACATAAGTATCGATGATATTGAAGATACGCTATTTTATTTATCAAGAATTGAAGCTATAAAGATTGAAGGGGGATTTCTTGTTACCTATAACCGGTTGACTATCGAGCGACTGGAGCAGGATAACAAGAAGCGATACAAAGTGGAAGATTACCAAAAACTGAATCAGTTCTATGAAAACAAGGTTCAGCAAATCCATATTGTTGGAGAGTATGCCAAAAAGATGATTAGCGATTATAGAGATGCGTTGCAGTTTGCAGAGGATTACTTCCAATTGAATTACACATCATTTCTTAATAAATACTTCAAAGGAGCACGACAAAATGAAATTCAACAAAACCTTACACCTGCTAAATTCAGACAACTCTTCGGAGAACTTTCTCCAACACAACTTAAAATAATCAAAGACAACGAATCAAAATACATCGTAGTTGCAGCAGGGCCTGGAAGTGGTAAAACAAAAGTATTGGTGCACAAACTCGCGTCGCTCCTCTTGATGGAAGACGTAAAACATGAGCAACTGCTTATGGTCACTTTTTCAAGAGCGGCAGCAACGGAATTTAAGAAGCGTTTATTAAAGCTTATTGGCAATGCCGCCAACTACATCGAGATAAAAACATTCCACTCTTATTGCTTTGATTTACTGGGAAAAGTTGGAAGCCTGGAAAAATCAGATGCTATACTTAAAAAGACAACAGAGAAGATCAAAAACAAAGAAGTTGAAGCAAGCCGAATTACAAAAACTGTATTGGTAATTGACGAAGCGCAGGATATGGATGAAGATGAGTTTAATCTGATAAATGCGCTAATGGAACAGAACGAAGAAATGCGGGTGATTGCAGTTGGAGATGACGATCAGAATATTTATGAATTCAGAGGCGCAAGCTCAAAATATCTTGAACAGTTTATTCAAGTGAACAAAGCCACCAAACATGAATTGGTTGCAAATTACAGAAGCAAGAGCAACCTGGTTAATTTCACCAATCAGTTTGTGACGCGTATTAGCAACCGGCTGAAAGATACTCCAATTATTCCCCAGCAAACCAGCAACGGATATATTAAACTGGTTCGCTATCAAAGCAGCAATCTTATTATACCGCTGGTGAACGACATCTTCACAGCTGAACTTATCGGGACTACTTGTGTGCTCACACAGACGAACACAGAAGCACTTCACATTACAGGTCTACTATTGAAAAATGGCGTGCAGGCGAAATTGATTCAAACAAATGACGGATTTAATCTCTATAATCTTCTGGAAGTCAGATTTTTTTTAAGCCTATTGAATGTGGCTGAAGATGTATTCGTAATGAGTGATGAAGTTTGGGAGAATGCAAAAAGAGAACTGACAAACAGGTTCTGCGCCAGCGCCAATTTGGATATTTGCATGAACCTGATAAGAGATTTTGAATCTACCAATACCAGGAAAAAATACAAATCCGACTTAGAAGTTTTCATCCGCGAATCCAGGTTAGAAGACTTTTTCAACGAGAATGGAGAGACAATTTTCGTTTCAACAATCCATAAGGCCAAAGGAAAAGAGTTTGACAATGTTTTTTTAATGCTTGAAAACTTCAACGCAGCCACAGAGGAGGCCAAACGCCTGTTGTATGTTGCCATGACGAGAGCAAAACAGAACTTGATAATACATTCAAATGCAGACCATTTTGACGGATTTTCAGCAGAAAATCTGGAACGAATGGAGGATC
>JAJKIL010000288.1 GCA_021154515.1 Niastella sp.
GAGTCGTCGATGTTTAATTGAAATCCTTTGCCATGCGGGTTAGGCCGCAGCAGCGCACCGCTGCTTTCATTGCTTTTGTATTGGGTAATGGTATTGTTGGCGCTCACAACGGTGAAGGAATTATATGCATAAAACCCAACATCCTGATCGCTGCTTTCTCGAAAAAAGCCTATCACAGCGGAGAGGTTGATCTTTTTCAGCACCGGATCATTTTCCTGGTTGTGAATTTTTCCGTTGTAATAGTAACAGACAGTGTTTTTGAAAGGGGCCATCCATATTCTGCCTTTTGAGTCGGCAAAAAGTTTTAGGATCTCTGTTTCTGGCAGCCCGTCGCTGGTAGTGAAGTTTTTGAAATGGGTGCCATCGAAACGGCTGATACCGGCTTCTGTTGCAAACCAGATAAACCCGTCTTTATCCTGGCAGAGGTCGTAGATGGTAGAACCGGCTAATCCGTCCTTTACATCATAATGAATATAATTATACTCCTGGGCATAGGAAGTACATGCAGTTACTAAACCGGTAAAAAGCAGAAGCGTTTGAATGGTGCGTTTAGTGATCATAGAAAGTTCAACCGCTATGACAACAGGTGTCGTCATAGACTAACAGTTTGCTTTCATCACCGGTCGCGCCTACGGTTTTGAAATTCCGACTGAAGGTATAAAAAAAGGTTTTAGGCGGGTATTTTAAAATGCAAAGATTTTATTAATACGCGTACGCCTGACAGGTATTTATTGATATATATAATCGTAAGGCAACAGTTCGGATAGTTTTTTCCAGGCCCAGTAGCCTGAATTAATTACGTCGTTCTGCTCGTAAAAGTAGCCGTTCTTTTCTATCACAAATCCGTTGGATACGTCCAGCACCGTGATCTGGAAGCGGGTGGTTGGCGGTAATTTATATTCTTCGAGGAATTGTTTATCGGGGTATACCTTGTCGTAACTGATGCGGTAACGGCCGTTCCAGCTTACTTCCACATCGCCGCTGTCTACCAGGTAATCCTGTTCGTTATAAGGGTTGGTGATGAAGGTGCCTTTTACGGTCTCGGGGTCGTCGTTCAGTTTTTCAAGAATAAAACCGTCCTGTTTTAAGGTGCTATCGTAAAAAGAACGCATAAAATGCATCCGTGAACCCAAATAAGTTCGTGCGCGGTTCTTTTTCCATTGCGCTTTTACTTCTTCCGTACTATCCATTTCCTGAAACAGGGGTGAACCGGAGTAGGAGGAGATATTGGTGTTATAATCGTAGCTGAAGGAATCGAGCTGGTACCTGATCTTATATCCAAGGGCATAGTTAACGACGATAACGTCTTCTTTGGCCATTATTTTCAGGCGGTTCCTTTTTTTAGAAAAGTAAAAGTGTAATGCCTGGGGATTTTCAATGGCGCACTGGTTTGAATTACCCGAATTGCCGATAAAGTTCTGGTTAAAGAATTTACCGTATTTGTTTAAGCCATCCGGGTCTTCGGTACTGGCAACTACTGCCACTTCTGATAATGATTTATTTTCTTTTGCCAGTTCTATCTGTAAGGTGTCGGTGGCCGGTTGGCTGGCGCTGATGCGCATGATCTTTTTTTCGTAACCGGTATAGGTTACTACCATGTCGTAACCGCCATTAGGCAGGCGCATAAAAAATAATCCCTGGTTATTGGTAATAGTTCCCTGTGTAGTACTTTGGCAATAGGCCGAGGCGCCGACCATTGGTTGCTTTGTTTCTGCATCTACTACCTTTCCAAAAACAACAAATGTTTTTTCCTGTGCCAGGGTAGCGGAATAACAGGTAATGGATAACAGCAGGATCATTAAATGTTTCATCTTCAATGGTATTTTTCAAAAGATGGATATGAATATTTTCCAATATACAACCAGCCTGTGATTATTAAAACGTTTGGCTGGCTGTGAAAGTATTGAGATAACCGGCTTCTGCAAACGGTCCCAGGTTAAATTTCTTTAACATATTAGCAGGGGCGGGCATGTATAACCGGTTTTGGCCGGTTATAGCGATTGCAAATGGGCCAGGTATTGTTCACAATCTTTTTTTATAGCTTTTTCCAGGGGCGTAAATGAAAATCCGGGGAGGGATCTTAATAATTTACTGTTGTCGAAGTAGGTAACGCTTTGCGCAATGCGGGCGCTTTCACGGGTAAGCAGCGGTTTTTTGCCCGACATCATGGCTTTCAACTTTTCCATGCGCCAGGCCAGGTTGCCCAAAAAAGGCGTTGCTTCTTTGTGCGGGTGTTTTTTACCCAGGCCATCGGCGATGGTATTGAATAATTGTTGAAAGGACCAGTTATCACCGTTAACGATAAACCGCTCGCTGCTTAATTCGCTTTCCATAAGTAGTACGGCCGCCCGCGCTACATCTGTTACCGCCACAAATCCATTTATTCCCTTTGTAAACCAGGGAAATTCCCTGTATACGCTTTTGAACAGGGCGCAGCTGGAAGAGTTCCAGTCGCCATAACCCAGCACCGTGCTGGGGTTTACGATCACCATGTTCAGTCCTTCGGCTGCGCCGCGCCATACTTCCACTTCAGCGTGGTATTTGCTGATGGCGTAGGTGGTGTGCCATTTACCGGGCAGCCATTTTTTTTCTTCATTGACGGTTTCACCGCTTAGGGTGCGACCGATGGCGGCTACGGAGCTGAGGTGCACAAAGCGTTTGATGTCTTTTTCCAACGCCAGGTTCACCACGTTAGCCGTTCCGTCAATATTGATCTTGTTAAGCGTTCTTCTGTCGGAGTCGTGAAACGATACTTTGGCGGCGGCATGAATAACGGCGTCAGTTCCCTCCATGGCCTCATCGAGTGACACCACATCGAGCACATCACCGGGCACCCATTCAACTTTGTCGTTGATGTGCGCCGGCATAAAAAAAGGAGTAGCCTTGCTGTGGCGGATGGCCCGTACAGCATACCCTTTTTCTACCAGTTCTTTAATAATGTAGGCGCCAATAAATCCGGTACCGCCTGTAACGAGTATTTTGGTTAACAAGTGCAATAATTAACAGGGCACGAAGATAACCTTTCTGCAATGAAGAAGGGCGATAATTAGCTAGTATTCGTAATATCCTATACCGCTTTTACGGCCCAGTTCTCCTTTTTGAACTTTTTCTTTTTGAATGGGGGAAGGTTGCAGCCTGTCGGGTTTGCCCAGGGCATCGTACACCTGGCAGCTGACGGCATAATTGATATCGTTGCCGATGAGGTCCATGAGGCGGAAGGGACCCATTTTAAAACCCGAAGCTTCGAGTAAGGTATCGATGGTATGAAAATCGGTTACTCCCTGTTCAACCAGTTTCAGCGCTTCCAGATAGTAAGGGCGGGCAACATGGTTTACAATAAAACCCGGGGCATCCTGGCACAGCACGGGGGTTTTATTCATTTGCCGGGCTGTTTGGGTTATAATGTCAATGGTTTGCTGGTTGCTGAAGGGCGTGGCCACTACTTCAACCAGTTTCATGATGGTGGCCGGGTTAAAAAAATGCATGCCGGCTACCCGTTGGGGGTTCACCACTTTTTTCGCAATATCTGTAACCGATAATGAAGATGTATTGGTAGCAAAAACCACATCGCTGTGGTTTACTTCTGACAGCTGGTTGAACAAACTCACTTTTATTTCCGGCTTTTCAACAATGGCTTCAATAACCAGGTCGGCCAGGCAGTCGTTGGTGTCGGAAGCAAATTTTATGCGGCTCATGATGCCGGCGCTTGCTTCGGCAGTGAGCTTGTTTTTTTGCACGAGGGTATGCAGATTGCTTTCCATTGCCGAGCGGGCTTTGTCGAGCATGCCTTCGTTTACATCATACAGTATTACATGAAAATTATGCTGGGCGGCCGCCTGGGCAATTCCGCTGCCCATTGTGCCTGCACCGCAAACGCAAATTGTTTGAACCATAGTAGTCAATTGGCAATGGGCAATTGACAATGGGCAAGCTGAAAATTAAATATTGCTTATTGCCTGTTGTCTATTGCCTATTGGGTTAAGTAGCGCTGGTAAACTGTCGCAGGAACCGCACGTCGTTTTCACTGAACAAACGAATATCGTTGATTCCGTATTTGAGCAGGGCCGGGCGTTCAATACCCATCCCGAATGCAAAGCCGGTGTATTTTTCAGGGTCGATCTTACAGTTCTCCAGCACTTTCGGGTGCACCATACCGCAACCTAAGATCTCCAGCCAGCCGGTACGTTTGCACACGGGGCAACCTTCGCCGCCGCACAACAGACAGGTGATATCCATTTCGGCGCTGGGTTCGGTGAACGGGAAATAAGAGGGGCGGAACCGCACTTTTACATCTTTGCCATACATCTCCTGTACAAAGAAGTACAGAGTTTGTTTCAGGTCGGCAAAGGAAACATTTTCATCTATGTATAATCCTTCGATCTGGTGAAAGAAACAATGGCTGCGGGCGCTGATGGTTTCGTTGCGGTATACACGACCGGGGCATACAATGCGGATCGGTAACTGCCCTTTTTCCATAGCCCTGATCTGCGTATTGCTGGTATGAGTACGCAGCAGCCAGTCGGGATTTTGCTGAATATAGAAAGTATCCTGCATATCGCGGGCCGGATGGTGCTCGGGCAGGTTCAATGCGGTGAAGTTGTGCCAGTCGTCTTCAATTTCAGGGCCTTCGGCTACCGAAAAACCGAGGCGGTTGAAGATGCTGATCACGTGGTTCAGGAACAGGTTAATGGGGTGGCGGGTGCCCAATGGCAGGGGATCGCCGGGAAGGGTTACATCGATGGCAGCTGCATGGGAATCGCCGGAGCCTTCCAGTTGCTGTTTCCAGGTTTCGTATTTGGCTTCGGCCAGTTGTTTGAAATCGTTCAGGATCAACCCGAATTCTTTCTTTTTATCGGCCGGCACATTCCTCATTTCGGTAAAAAGGTTTTTTACAATACCCTTAGTACCCAGGAATTTAATACGGTAAGCCTCCAGGGAATCGGCGCCATTGGTGGGGATGCTCTCAATTTCCTGCTTGTATGCTGCTATTTGTTGTAACAATTCATCCATGGCGCAAATATAGGCATAAGTTGAAAAGTTGAAAGGTTGATAAGTTGACAAGGCAGTTTCGCAGAAATCCTTGTCAACCAGTTAACTTATCAACCTGTTCCTTATCTTGCGTCCTATGTCGGATACATTAAATATTGGCGACTTTCTACAACCTGTTAACCGGTACATGTTATCGGAAGATGAAGGTTACAAAGACGGGCAGATAGGGAAAAAAATCCTGGTGTATGAAGATGAGGAGATCCCTGATCTGCGGTCGGCCGACATCGTACTGCTTGGTTGCAACGAGGTAAGGGGTAATCATTTACAACCCGGGGTATCGGGACCCGACGCCATCCGCCGCCAGTTTTATGCATTATACCATTGGCATTCCGATGTAAACCTGGTTGATATTGGTAATATCATGCTGGGTTCGGGGTTGCAGGATACCTATGCCGCCCTGAAAACCGTGCTGGCAGAATTAACCAGCGCCGGCAAAACGGTGGTGATCCTGGGCGGGTCTCACGATCTTACCCTGGCGCAATACCATTCCTACACCAGCAAGAAGCAGATCATCGAGGCTACCTGTGTAGATTCGCTGATTGATCTGAGCATGGAATCGCGCAACCGGTCGCAGAATTTTTTAATGGAAATGCTCACCGGCGAACCCAATTTTATAAAGCATTATAATCATATCGGTTTCCAAAGTTATTATGTGCACCCGCATATGCTGGAAACAATGGATAAGCTGCGTTTTGATTGCTTCAGGGTGGGTCATGTAAAGGATAATATTGAAGAAATGGAACCGGTGATCCGTGGTTCGCAACTGTTTAGTTTTGATATTGCGGCCATTGCCAACGCCTATGCCCCGGCCAATCATATTACGCCCAACGGGTTAACCGGCGAAGAAGCCTGTGTGCTGATGCAATATGCCGGGTTAAGCGCCAATGTAAACACCATTGGTATTTATGGTTATGCGCCCCACCTGGATAAAAATCAATTGACGGCCAAACAGGTCAGCCATATGTTGTGGTACCTGGTTGATGGCTATTACCGGGGCCAGCGCGAAGCCAAAATGGAAGAAAAGGATTCGTTCAACGAGTTTCACATGGCTTTTGCTGAAATAGAAACGGTTTTTTTACAAAGCAAGAAAACCGGTCGCTGGTGGATGCAAATGCCCGATAAAAAATACATTGCCTGCTCGTACAAAGATTACCTGCTGGCCAGCAGCAATGAAATACCTGAACGATGGTTCAGGGCGCAGGAGAGGGAAATGTGAAAATGAGAAAATGTGAAAATCAGCAAATGGAAAACCAATACGAGTTGCTTGTCGGAATAAATAATTAATTTTCAACATGACCAACACAAGCAGATCACGTATTAATAGCCGTTCCTTCTCTGTAATATCCAATCCTGTTTTTAAAAACCTGTGGCTTGTAGCTTGTGGCTTGCAGCTTCTTGCGTCCTGCTCTACTCAACGCCAAATAAACAAAGCAGCCAATAAACAACTGTTTCCCGACAGCAGCGTGGAGCATGCGCATGTGGGGATCAGTCTTTTTGATGCATCGGCCAATAAATACCTCTATAATCATAACGGTAAAAAGTATTTTGTTCCGGCTTCCAACACCAAATTGTTCAGCTGTTATGCGGCCCTGAAATACCTGGGCGACAGCCTGCCGGGCATCCGCTATTGGGAGAATGACACCGCCCTGTATTTGTTAGGAACCGGCGATCCCAGTTTATTGCATCCCGATTACAAAAAGCAGCCGGTTATTGAGTTTCTGCAAAAAACAAAAAAGCACCTGTACATAACCGACACCAACTGGAAAGACGAAGCGTTGGGCGCCGGCTGGTCGTGGAACGATTATAATGACAGCTATATGGCCGAGCGCAGCGCGCTGCCGGTGTATGGTAATACGATCCACTGGGTGCAGGAAATTGCCGAAGGCGTTAGTAATGAAGCCCAGGAAGGTCAAACCCCTTCAATTTATTCCATTCCCGAAATAAACTGGAAAGTGCGTTTTGCCGGAATTACGCGTAAGGCTTTTTTTGTACAACGCGACCGGGCCGAGAACCTGTTTATGATCACCGAGGGAACCGAAAAGAAGAAAGAACAGGATGTGCCTTTTGTGACCCATGGTATTCAATCGGCCATTGAACTGCTACCCGATACAATTGGTAAACAAATTGAATACAGGGAGGTGTTTAGAAAACAGCCTGCCATCTTAAATACCCTTCATTCGCAGCCCCTGGATTCTTTATTACAACCCATGATGTACCGCAGCGATAACTTTTTTGCGGAACAAACGCTGTTGATGGTGAGCCAGGCAAAACTGGGCGAAATGAACGACGGGAAGATCATTGATACCTTGCTAAAAACCGATCTGCGCGAGCTGCCCCAAAAGCCCCGTTGGGTGGATGGTAGTGGGCTAAGTCGTTATAACTTGTTTACTCCCAATGACTTTGTTGTGTTGTTACAGAAAATGAAGCAGGAGATAGGGATGAAGCGGCTGCAGGGCATACTGCCTACCGGCGGCAAGGGCACTTTGAGTAATTTGTACAAACAGGATAGTAATTATATATTTGCCAAGACCGGTACCCTGTCGGGCGTTGTAGCGTTGAGCGGGTATTTGTATACTAAAAAGAATAAGCTGCTGATTTTCTCGGTTTTGGTGAATAACCACACCGGCAGCGCAAGCGATATCCGCAAACGGGTTGAGACATTTTTGAACGGGATCCGGGACCGGTATTAACAAAGTTTTCCAATTTTCTCTTTTTCTCCCCAACCGTAAGGTTACCCTACTCCGTATTATTATCAGCAACTGGCAATTGGCCGTTAAACTAAAGTGAATTTTAGCATTCAAAGAGCATTCAGGTTTTTTTAGATCAACACCATACAACAGGCTTGATTGTCCACCAATGCTACTGATATTGAACTGATAAATGGTTGTATCAATAACAACCGCAAGGCCCAGGAACACTTGTATAAGAAGTTCTACGGCCCCATGGCATCTATTTGCCTGCGATATACCCGCAATCAGGAAGATGCAATAGAAGTATTGCATAATGGTTTTTTGAAGGTATTCAAGAACATTCATACGTATGATATGAGCCGTGCTTCTTTGTATACCTGGGTTAGGACCATTATCATTAATTGTTCTATTGACTTTGTAAGGCAGCGCAGCAAATTCCATACGCACATTGAACTGGAGAAAGTAGATGAGCCATCCATAGATGCAGACGCCATACAACGAATGTCTTCCCATGAGGTTTTATTACTCGTACAGAAGTTATCACCGGCTACCCAAACGGTGTTTAATCTGTATGTAGTAGAAGGGTATAATCATCGGGAAATTGCTAACCTATTGGGCATTAGTGAAGGTACCAGTAAATGGCACCTGAGCGAGGCTCGCAAACAACTGCAAAAATTATTACAAACCTTGCAAGTGTAAATGTGATGAACCTGAAACATCCATACGAAAAACACTTAGCGGAGAAACTGGTGCAACTACCGCCACCCGGCGACCCTGACCAAAACTGGCAGCAAATGAAATCGCTGCTTGATAAAGATCTGCCACGAGGTGGAGGCGGTGCTGGTGGTGGATACCGCTGGTGGATCGCCGGCACTGTTATAGTGGCCGTGCTGGTGGGAACCTGGTTTGGCGGCAAACAACTGATTACGAAAGAACAACGTAATGAAACGGTTGCCGGCACTATTAAAACCGTTAACAACAAAAAAGCGCCAGCCGTTGCGTCAACAGAAAAGAATGTTGAGCAACCTGCTACAAAACATAAAAATCTGCCGGGGGCCGAATACGCCTCCACTACCAGCACTCCTTCAGCTGCTGCGGTTACTACTGACCAGCAGTCAGATGTTGCTGTTACCAATAACAATGGTAAAGGCGAGTCTGTGGTGCCTGATAACAAAGCCGCCAAAGCGCGAAGTAGTGGAAGCAATGCCAGTACACCGCCCGGTTCGGTAACAACCAACGATAATAACCGGGCAGTGCCCAATGTCCCAAACAATTTGAACGCTCACAATAAAATATCCCCTGATAGAAAAAACATTTACGCTGCTGATACAAAGAATGAAAATACAAGAACCGGGAATAACCATGCAATAACCAACAACAATCGTCATCGCGGAGTTAACAACAAAAGCGGCAATAATACGATAACCGATGGAGGTACTGTTATAACCAGCGGTGCTGCTACCAACAACGTTAAAACCCAAAAGGGGCACCGGGGAAACAACCATTCCGGGACAGATAGAAACCGGGCTGAAAAAGGTGTGGTAGAGCCAGGCAACAGTACGTATACGCCAACCATTTTATTACCACGCCGCTCCCTGCCATCTCAGCCGTCAACCGGTTCGGAGTTAAAAGAATCGCCTGTGACGTATAAAATCAATTATACTGGTGATGCCGTCATCTCGCCATCAGGTATGGTACAACGGGAGTTTACTTATTATACACAGGCTGATCTGTTTCCTGATAAAGCGGCCGGTAAAAAAACAGTCCGTAAAAAATCGAATCCTTTCAGTACAAATGAGGATAAAAAATTTGCCCTTGGCTTATCGCTGCCCCTGGGATTTCCAATAGGCGATCAGGAGGCTTTGGCTTATAACAGCAGGGGAGGGGTCAATACTGTTTCTGATTATATTCCATCGCCCCATTTTCAATATCATTTCAATAATAAAACCTACGTGCAGGCGGGGTTGCAGTTTAAAGCGCCCCAGTTTATACATCCCCTGTTGCTCTACCAAAGCCAGGTAATGTACCAACAGGGCCCCAACCTGATGGAGCAGATCACTAACATCACTGCCCGTAAGTTGTATTACTTTAATATCCCGATCACTATTTATCATAGTCCGCTTAAAAACTTTTATATGGGAACGGGTTTACAGTATTCTAACCTGTTGAGCGGGGTAGCACAATATGAGCAGATAGAAAAGCGATACAATCCCATTGGGCCGCCACAGGAGTACCTGGTGAAGAATTACTTTACCCAATTTAAGAATGACTCGCTATCGAGCCGGTTGAACGGAAGTGAAGTGCGGTTACTGGTTGACATGAGCTATTACTGGAGCCGGTTTACCGTGGGGTTGCAATACAGCCAGGCGTTCAATAATTATGTCAGCTTCCAGGTAAATCCGCCCATTTCGCCATATACATTCGATAAAAATAAAAGCCTTCAGTTTTACCTGCGGTATAACATCTGGGAAGATAAAAAAAGGAAAAATCCCAAAGGACAATCTTTGTTAACGCTTAAATAATTGCTCCAGGTAGTCTTTTTTAAATTCTATATAAGTGGGGTTGCCGCTGGCCGTTACGTTTGGCTGTGCGCATTTGAACAGGTCAGTGGTAAGGCCACGCATTTCATCCAGTGAAAGGGATGTGCCTGGCTTTATAGCCTGTTGCCAGGCCAGCGAGCGGATCAGTTTCTCCCGGCGGGAGAATTTAAGATCGCTGCTGAAGTGTTTGAATTGTTCCAGCAAATTTTCAATGGCCAGTTTTTCATTTCCTGCCGATACATCGGCCGGGGTGCCCTGTATTACAAAGGCATTGGCGCCAAAGGGTTCAATTAAATAACCCAGTTGGTTGAGGTCGCCGGCTAATTCCTGTAACAAGACCGCATCAGACGCAGACAGCTGCAGCGTAACGGGGAACAGGCTGCGCTGGGCAGGAATGCTTTTGCCCACGGTAGCGGCGGCAAAGCGTTCGTATAAGATCCGTTCGTGCGCCAGTTGCTGGTGAATGAGCATAAAGCCACGGGCTGTAGGCGCTACAATATAGGTGCTGTGCAACTGGAACAACAGGGCGTTGTCATCAATCAGTTGTTTGGCAAATGGTGTATAGTGTTGGGCCGGGGGCACATAATCGCCACCGCCTTCCTGTTTTTTTAATTGGTCAAGCAGGGACTCAAACTTCTCCTCTTTTTGACCGGTATCTATTGCCGATTGCCGATTGCCGATTGCCGGTTGCTCAGTCCCATCTTTCTCGAAGAAATCCTTCCAATGTTTCAACTCCTCTTTATCGGTAGGATTTATAAAATGGGCCTGTCCTTTTTGCGAGAAATTTTTTGCCAGGTCAGAAGAACGGGCAGCCTGCTGTTGATCTTCTGTGAAGGGTTTGTTTACGGCATCCAGCTGTTGAATAGTAGGGTCAAGGTCGAACTCGAGCGTGGGTGTAATGCTGAACTGGCCCAGTGCATGTTTAACGGCTGCCTGCACAAATGCATACACGATCTTTTCATCTTCAAACTTGATCTCCTGTTTAGTAGGATGCACGTTGATATCCACCTGAGCAGGGTCGAGGTCAATGAACAGGGCGTATAAAGGAAAACTATCGGCGGGGATCATTTCCTTGAAAGCGCTCATGACCGCATGGTTTAAATAAGCGCTGCGGATGAACCGGTTGTTTACAAAGAAGTATTGATCGCCCCGGGTTTTTTTAGCCGTATCGGGTTTACCAACAAACCCGTAGATGTTCAGGTAGTCAGTTTTTTCCTGCACGGTAACCAGGCGGGCATTGTAATGCTGGCCCAGCACCTGAACAATACGTTGTTTAAGGCTGCCTTTTTCGAGGTGAAATATTTGCGTGCCATTATTGGTAAGCGAGAAAAATATATTAGGGAACGACAGGGCCACCCGCATAAACTCATCGATGATGTGCCGCGTTTCAGCTGCATTGCTTTTGAGGAAATTGCGGCGGGCGGGCACATTGAAGAACAGGTTCTTCATAGCAATGCTGGTTCCGTTGGCGGCGGCCACCGGCTCCTGCAGTTTTACCGCGCTGTTCTCAATTTCTATAAAGGTGCCGGTTTCGTCATCGGCGCGTTTGGTTTTCAGTTCTACCTGGGCAACGGCGGCAATGGAGGCCAGGGCCTCGCCCCGGAAACCCATGGTGCGAATGTGAAACAGGTCGTCGATGTTGCGGATCTTGGAGGTGGCGTGGCGTTCAAAACTCATACGGGCGTCGGTTTCGCTCATACCTTTGCCGTTATCAATTACCTGTACCAGCTGTTTGCCGGCATCCTGGATAATTAATTTCACTTCAGTGGCGCCGGCATCAACAGCATTTTCCAGCAGCTCCTTTACGGCGCTTGCTGGTCGCTGAATAACTTCACCGGCAGCGATCTGATTGGCAATATTGTCGGGTAATAAATGAATGATATCCGCCAAGGCTACTCTCCTGATTTTGTGGGGCGAATTTACGGGAATAATTTGGGCCTAAGACGTGGCCGTTAATCCCAGGCGCCTGTAAAATTTATATTAATGGGCCCATCGCAGTCATTATCAAATGAAAATTCAAAGGAATCTGGCGTAACAGCTACTGGCTGGTATTTTTTATCAATTAGTTGGTATATTTCTATTTTCTTGAATTTGGGATCAACAATAAGATAATATTTTACGCCTTCCATCTCATACAGTTCAAACTTTTCATGCCTGTCTTTATAAGCTGTTGACGTAGATAATATTTCAATTGTCAGTGCTGGTGTAAATTCAAGATGTATTGTAGTAAAATCCTTACATACCACCATTAAGTCTGGTTGAACAACTGTTTTTGAATTGATCTTCCAGTCCAGGGGCATATATGTCCTGCATTTGGAACAATGCTTTTTCAAATGTGTATCAAAGATGGAATACAGGTTGCCGTTGATCATTTGATGCTCCCTTGCAGGGGATGGACTCATGGCATATGGCATACCATCAATTAATTCCCATCGTCCCTCCCAGAGGCAATAATCTTCATAACTAAATTGCGGTCTGTATTTTTCTGCAATAGACATACACAAATTTACTAAATATTACCCAATCTTACTAGCTTTCAGCACTTGTCACCCGCACAAAAACGCACCCAATATTAGAAGAATTTTAATGGCCCAAACCCCTTATTAACAGTAAATTTGATGTTCATTTCCAGCTTTCTAAGAAAACCGTGTCACGGTTCAAAA
>JAJKIL010000289.1 GCA_021154515.1 Niastella sp.
GTTGAATGGCTATAACCTTATGCACCTGCCACTGGTTGAACGCAAAGAGATCCTTCAACAAATTTTACCGGAACATGCGATGATCCGGTACAGCG
This sequence comes from Niastella sp., assembly GCA_021154515.1. Taxonomy (GTDB): domain Bacteria; phylum Bacteroidota; class Bacteroidia; order Chitinophagales; family Chitinophagaceae; genus Niastella. Next base: position 96 of record JAJKIL010000289.1, read on the forward strand.
ATCATATTGAAAATAAAGGCAACCAATTTTTTGAAGCAGCCACTGAACAGGGCCTGGAGGGCATTATAGCCAAAGAACGAGACAGCACGTATACGCCCAAAATTCGCACGCGGCAATGGTTAAAGATCAAAACTGTTCAACGGCAGGAAGTGGTGATTGCAGGCTTTACCGAAACCAGGGGAAGCCGCAGCCATTTTGGCGCTCTTGTATTGGGCGTGTATGAAAAAGATAAACTGATCTACGTTGGCCATACCGGTTCGGGGTTTACAGAAAAATCACTGGCCGCTGTTTACAAAAAGCTGAAGCCGCTGATAATTGACAAACCGCCTTTTGCCACCAAACCCAAAACAAATATGCCCTGCACCTGGGTAAAACCGGTATTGGTGGGTGAGGTGAAGTTCTCTGAATGGACGAAAGACAATATTCTGCGCCAGCCCATTTTCATGGGTTTGCGGGAAGATAAGAATGCCAAAGATGTTCATAAGGAAAATGCGGTAAATGCTGATACCGCTGTACAGGAAGGTGAGGCAGAAACCAAATCCACAAAAAAACAAACTTCCCAGGAGATGCCAACGAAAACAGCGCCAAAGAAAACCGGTTCCAAACCAGTCAAAAAAGAGACTTCAAACAAAGCAACCAATACATTATTGAACTCCGCCGACAAAGAACAGGTTGTTACGATCGATAAAAAAGAACTGACGTTTACCAATCTCGATAAAATATACTGGCCGGCCGATAAATACACCAAACGCGACCTGATCAATTATTACGACCAAATGGCGTCGTTTATTCTTCCTTATTTGAAGGACCGCCCGCAATCGATGAACCGGTATCCCAATGGCATAAATAAACCCGGTTTTTACCAGAAGGATGTTAGTGGCGGAAAGGTGGCCGACTGGATAGTAAAACACGATTACCTGAGCGAATCGGATGGCGAAACAAAACAATACCTGGTTTGTACTGATGAAGCTTCCCTGCTTTATATGGCCAACCTGGGTTGTATTGAAATGAACCCCTGGCACAGCACCACTAAAAAACCAGAGAACCCAACCTGGTGTGTCGTTGATCTGGATCCCGGAAATATTTCTTTTGACAAAGTAATTGAAGCCGCCCAGGTAATTAAACAACTCACAGACGAACTGGGCATTGACACCTATTGCAAAACATCCGGATCAACTGGTTTGCATATTTATATTCCGCTGGGTGCGGCATATGATTACGATCAATCAAAACAGTTAGCAGAATTAATAGTTACCATGGCGTACCATGAAATGCCTTCCTTTACCAGCCTGGAGCGTAGCCCGGCCAAAAGGAAAAACAAGATCTACCTCGATTATTTACAAAACCGAACCATACAAACCATAGCAGCCCCCTACTCCATACGGCCCAAACCGGGCGCTACAGCTTCGGCGCCATTGCATTGGGAAGAAGTTAAAAAGGGATTGAGCATTCAGGATTTTACCATCGAAAATATGTACAGCCGGGCCAAAGAGGTGGGCGATATCTTTAAACCCGTATTGGGGAAAGGCATTAATTTGAAAAAAGTGCTCAGCAAGATCAATAGCATGCAAGGCGAATAAAGCGTTTAAAACGCCTATATCGACTTTTTCATTTTCTGCGGCAACTTTTGCGGGTGGTTCAATATTCCTTTTACAATACTGTGCGAAGTTTGCAATCCGCGCAACTGTGTTTCTAACAGGTATTGCAGGTCACCAGCCGGTAATTGTTCAATGGCATGGTTATAAATAACCTGTATCGCTTCTTCACCCTTTTCGCTGCTTTTCAACATGTCGTAAATATTGGGGCCTGAGAAGGAAACACCCATTTCTTTCCACTGGTTATACAAATAACCAAAACTGAGTTGTGGCAATGGCTTTTTTGGCACCGGAATGTGACTTTGCATTTGTTCCAGGAATTGACGAAGCGAAAAACTGTTCTGGCGACTTTGATTGGCCAGTAAGGCAAAGCTGCCCCGTAACTCCAGGTTGAAAATAAAATTCAGGAAAGACGCTTCTTCATAAGCCTTGGCCCGTTCGCGGTTAATTGTAGAAAGGTCGTTCAAAATTTCGGCTATTTGTTGGTATTCCACAAGCGTGCAGTTTTGATGTGTTATAATTGACTTCTTCTAATATACTGAAATTTTTTGAGGAGATAAAACACATTTCACCAATTATCGGACAGAATTTGTAAAACCGGTCAGGAAGCTTTCCGGCGGCTGCCTTTTTCCTTCTTTCCAAGACTTGCTTTCAATTGTTCCATAAGGTCTTTTGAGCGGGAATGCACCACCCGCATATGAGGCACCTGAATTTTCTTCCCCTTTGCTTTATCCTTGATCAGCTTTAACAGATCGGCTGAATAGGTATCTTTAAAATGGGTGATATCAAAATCACCAGACAACTGGTTTATCAGGGCGATGGCCATTTTTAATTCTGCCGGGTTGCTTTTTGTTGCCTTGATATCCAGCTCAGTGGTATCCCGTATTTCTTCACCAAAACGTATCTTGTTCAATACCAATACATCTTCGTGCGGTTTTATTACGCCAATGCTTTCCTTGTTCCGCAACACGTAAGTTCCCAGCCCCACTTTGCCTGTTTCTTCCAATGCGTCACGCAACAGGTTATACGCTTTTACCCCGCTTTTATCCGGAGCCAGGTAATATGGGTTTTCATAATACATGGTATCTATCTCCGTTTCATCAACAAACTCGGTAATATTGATGATCTTGTTCTTTTCCGGCCGTACTTTTTGAAAATCTTCCTCGGTCAATACCACATACTGCCCATCGAGGTTGTAACCACGCACAATATTCTCCCACGCCACTTCCTTGCCCGTTTTTGCATTCACGCGTTGGAAATGAATGTTTGAATGGTCCTTCTTATCCAGCATATCCAGGTCAAGCTCACTGCCTTGCACTGCGCTGTAAATTTTTATGGGAATGTTTACCAACCCAAAACCGATGGCTCCGGTCCAAATGGCTCGCATAACAGTTTTTTTATTAGGTTCAGAAACTTTTATGCCAGTAGTTATCACCCGTAAATTGAAAGCGTTATTATTTCGACCTGAAGGATCCCCGTACCAAATCTGCTGGTTATACCGGTAAGGCCATAATCACCTTCCAAACGCTGCAAATGGGTATTTTTTTGCGCAGGTATACTGGCCGTATGATTGTAATCCTAATTTGAAACAAGCGGCAATGAGATATTTATGCCTGGCAGCTGATTACGATGGCACCCTTGCTACTCATGGCAAAGTAGAACAGGAAGTTATTGATGCGCTGTACCGGCTTAAAGCCTCTACCCGTCAACTGATCCTGGTTACCGGTCGGGTGCTGGATGAACTGAAAGTTGTTTTTCCCGGATATGAGATCTTTGACCGCATTGTTGCTGAAAACGGCGCCCTGTTGTATAACCCGGCCACCAAAGAAGAACGGTTGCTGGGTGAACGGCCACCTGAATCGTTTATCAGCCAATTGCATCACCAGGTAAAACCATTGTCGGTTGGTAAAGTGATTTTGGCCACCTGGGAACCGTATCAAAACACCGTTTTGGAAGCCATTAAAAAAGAAGGACTGGAGCTGCAGGTGATCTTTAACAAAGGCGCGGTAATGATATTGCCGGCCGGCATCAATAAAGCAAAAGGGTTGAAAGAAACGTTGAAGGAACTGAATATGTCATTGCATAATGTGGTGGCGGTGGGCGATGCGGAGAACGATAATGCCATGTTGCAGGCCGCCGAATGCGCTGTAGCCGTTTCTAATGCGTTACCAGCCGTTCAACATCACGCAGACTGGGTTACAGATCAACCGCACGGGAAGGGCGTAATACAGCTTATAGACCGTTTACTGGAAAACGACCTGCAGGACGTGGATTGCAGATTAACACGACATTATCTGGACTTGGGGCAGCGTATCACCGGAGAGAACTTCAGCGTTTGTCCATACGGACCCAATATCCTGCTCTCGGGCACTACCAAAAGCGGCAAAAGCACCATGACCACTTTTTTATTGGAAAAACTACTGGAAAAGAATTACCAGTTCTGTTTAATAGATCCCGAAGGCGACTATCTTGAACTGCCCGGCGTTGTGCGAATTGGTGATAATGAACATGCGCCTGCAGTGGAAGAGGTATTGTCCATACTGAACAATCCAATGCAAAGCGTGATCGTTTGTATTCTGGCCATTCCGCTCGATGACCGGCCACGCTTTTTCAATAGCCTGTTAACGGCGTTATCACAAATGCGTAAGGAAACCGGTCACCCGCACTGGATCATTGCAGATGAAGCGCATCATATGCTGCCCGCACCGGCCGCACCCTCCTACTACGCTATACCTGATGATTTTAAAAACTTCGCATTCGTCAGCATTTCTACCGAAGGCATGAATGAAGCCGTGCTGAATAAAATTACGCTGATAATTTCTATGGGCGATGATGCCGCGAAAGCCATCGGGGAATTCAGTCAGTTCAGAAAGATCCATTTAGACCAAAACGCCGTAACGCCGCTGAAAAAAGGCCAGGCCTGGGTATGGGACGTTGCAGACGGCAATGAACCGGTGCTTATAAAAACAGGCATCCCGGTACATCTGCAACAACGCCACAAAAAGAAGTATGCTACAGGTGATATGGATTATAACAGTTTTTATTTCCGCGGACCTGAAAACAAACTGAATTTAAAAGCTTACAACCTGGTGGTGTTTACACAAATGGCAGCAGGTATAGACGAAGAAACCTGGTATTACCATTTGATAAGAAAAGACTACTCCAACTGGTTGCGGCATTCGGTGCACGATGAAGAACTGGCGTCGCTGGTTGATAAAATTGAAAATGATGGGCAACATATTGCCGGTAGCCGCCAGGCTATTGTTGACCTGATCAATGATCGTTATACAGCATAATTGCTGCACTACATTGTATTAGGCGCATAGCGCTTTTTTGCCCTAATTTTACACCCGTTCCACATTACTATTCCCACCCAACCAGGTAACAGTCTGCACCTATCATTTAACCAGTAAACCTTTTATATGCTTGTACCATACCCTGCATTTGCGGAGATCTATAACCGCTTTTATGATCCGTTGGTATTTTTTGCGCGGAAATTCCTGTTCGATCCATTGGTGGCAGAAGATCTTGTAACCGAACTGTTTTTAAAGTACTGGCAGAAACAGGATCAATTCAACTCGCCTATTGCCGTAAAAACCTTTTTATACATCAGCACAAGGAATGCCTGCATCAACCACAATCAAAAATTCCGTATACAGGCCCGGGCAAAGGTCGATCTCCGTATACTGGCCGACGAACTGGAAGAATCCGTTCTGCATAGTATTACCCGGTCAGAGATACTGCGCGATGTGTATTCCGGCGTGGAATCATTACCCCTTCAATGTCGTAAGATCATTTTGCTCAGCTTCCTGGGCGGGCTCAGCAATAAACAAATAGCCCGGCACCTGCACTTGTCGGTGCATACGGTAAGAAATCAGAAAGTGCGTGGCATTCAATTGGTTAGGGTGAAGGTGCTGCAGCAGGATAACTGAAAAGAATTGATTCTCAAACACTTGTTAACGAAAAGTCCAGCTGCAGGCAGAAAGCCGAAAGGTAAAAACTGAAAGCTAAACCCTTAATAACCCTTATGTTATTGGTTTCCACTTTAGGGCTTTAGGTTTTTCCCTAATAACTGCCAAATCAGTGCTCATTTGCCAGCTTGTCGGCCTATAGATGCGGTGCCAAAAATGGGTTTTAACCAGGCGGTCCGAAAATTTAAATTTCATCAATTAATGGCTAAGGGCTAAAAAAGCTAAACCATCTAACTTAATGGTTATCAATAGGCAACTTTAAACAAATTATAAATTCGGCCTGGCAGTTGCCGGGAGTATGGCCGGTGTGTGTTTTTATCCTAATTTTGAATGGTACGCGAAACGGGACACTTTACTTACATCCCATTTATACTACATGGAACCAACTCATTAAATTCTGTAGAACGTAACGCGTATACTACCCATTTAATTCGGCTTGCAACCTGTTGATTCTTCTTTTTTGAAACATTAAAAAAGGTGGAGGATATTAGTATGTATTCTTATTCATTGTTAGAGCCCGGCTGTTTTTATTTGATACAGGAAAAAGAAGACGAACCTGTAACGCTTATTAAAATCACGGTAGAAACTGACCAATGCCTGTATATTACTCAATATGAGGATATGCCGGTGATGGTGTGGAAAAAGAAAAACGATCCGATTTTCGACATTCTGGAACTGTTGAGTGATGACAAAGTAAAAGAATGGGAAGCTGTTTATAATGACAGCACGGATGCCTATTATGAGGAAGAAGATGACGAATAATGAGGCTTAAAGTATAATGTATAAGGTTTAAAGTTGTTAACTCATTTTACATGCTTTCTCTTAGCAAAAAGAGATCTGCCCAAACATGTTAGAGTAACTACTTTAAACCTTATATTTTTTATACCTGTTAACATAAACTTTACCGTTTTTGCGGCTATTCTTTTCTCGCGGTTTTTTATGTAAGTTTGCTTAACCGGTTACCATATTGTTTCACTGTTCAGGGGGATTCAATTCGGTGAACCGGCGGTAAGCGCCTGATATGCTCCATACATTTTTTTACCAGTTTATCAGGTAAAATCATTACCGGTCAAATTACAGTAAGCTTAACACTTGCCATACAAACAAAATGGTTGAACTTTCGTTTCTGTAAAGTAAGTGCGTTATGAACCAAGCCCAGGATAAATACGGCCATACCCGGAAAGTGCTGCTGGTTATATTAAGTATACTGGCAGTGATACCATTGGCGCCTCTTATCAACCGCTATATTCCACCATTAATTCTCGGCGACTGGAACCTTGACCTTACGGTTTCCATTATTTTAGCCGGTACATTAACATTTCTCACACTCAGACTGTTCCGTTTTTTATTGCTTCCAGCAGTAGGTTTGCTCATATTGGTGCTTATTTATAATCAGTTAACCAATGGCTATGGCTTTGGCAATATGATCAGGGATTATAAAACCATGGTGCAGAATAATTGGGGCAAAAAGGAACAAAAGGAAATAGACCTGGTGTTACGGCCTACCTTTTTTGATGGCCCGTTAACCAAAACGGTAAAAACGCTTCAATCGAAAGTGATCGCTACCGATTCCGTGGTACGGAACTATTCCGTAAAATACTCACTGGAATCATTTGACGAATATTACCCCAAGTATGGCTCACAGGTACGGCTGTTATCGCTGTTCAAGCATATAAACAGCAACTTCAAGTATGTATCTGACTCGGAAAGGGATGAATACTTTGCCACCGCCCGGGAAACCATTTTAAACGGACTGGGGGGCGATTGTGATGATCACAGCATTTTAATGGTGTCGTGCATGAAGGCCATAGGCGCTCATTGCCGTATGATCTTAACAGATGGTCACTTATATCCCGAACTGCTGTGCGGCGATGAAAAACAGTTCGAGCTGATGCAACAGGCCGTTATTCACCTTTTTGGTAACGAAGCCATCGACAACATGTATTACCACGAACAAAACGGTCAATACTGGATCAACCTCGATTATACCGCCCGCTATCCCGGCGGACCGTATGTTAGCGAAACAGCCTACGCAATTATTAATTTATAAGCCCACTGCCTTTTAGATCTGAACATAATCAGGAATACTCCTGCTGAAAGGATTCTCCGATCTGTCAGCCAACGGTTGTGGCGGGGTTTTAATACCTTTTGTGAGGAATCCACAGATGGCCACGGGAAGGGCCACTAAGGAAGATAAATAATACACCAGGAAGTTATCGGTGGAGGTAGAAGTGCCTGGCAGGAAATAATCGAAAATATAAATAACAACAAAAGTTCCGTATTCAAAAAAAAGGGCTGCGTAGATCAACAGCAGGCCCTTTACGGGACCAGTCAGTTTGATCTGCTGTAATTTCAAAATGATCTCCCATACGATCACACTCAGCACAATTAGCAGCTCCCCGCCCAACACATATTCCAGCGCATCGGTATTAAA